>JANNFA010000057.1:0-4564 GCA_031379345.1 Candidatus Omnitrophota bacterium
GCTCGACGGCAAGCGCGTGACGATCGAGGAAGGGGTGCATCTTTTTCGCGAAGCGGGTCTTTTTGAGCTCGGTGCCGTGGCGAACGAGCTCAACCTGCGTAAAAATCCAGAATCCAAATATCGCGCGACGTTTCTCGTCGACCGAAATATCAATTACACCAATATCTGCTACACCTATTGCAAGTTCTGCGCGTTCTACCGCGAACCCGGCGACGTGAAAGAGGGTTACCTTCGCTCGACAGAAGAAATTTTTAAAAAAATCGATGAGCTGGTCGCGATCGGTGGCACACAGGTGCTCATGCAGGGCGGGCACAATCCTCAGTTGGGAATCGAATATTATGAGAAGCTGGTGCGCGAGGTCCGCGAACGTTTTCCGCAAGTCCATGTGCATTCTTTTTCCGCCTCCGAGGTTCAGCATATTTCCCGCGTTTCAAAATTGACCCTTCGTGAGACGCTCACGCGCCTCAAAGCAGCGGGGCTCAACAGCCTGCCGGGCGGAGGCGCTGAGATCCTGGTGGATCGCGTTCGCAATGAAGTCAGCCCGCTAAAAACGAAGGTCTCTGAATATTTTGAGATCCACCGCACGGCGCATGAGGTGGGTCTGATTTCAACAGGAACGATGGTGTACGGGCTTGGAGAAACCATCGAAGAGCGCATGCAGCACTTGGACGAATATCGCCGTCTGCAGGACGTCACGAAAGGTTTCCGCGCGTTCATTCCGTGGAGCTTTGAGTCGGAGTCCACCGAAATGAGTCTGCCGCGCCGCAGCGGGCATGAATATTTACGAATGATCGCACTTTGCAGGATCATGCTGGATAATGTCCAGCATCTTCAGGCCGGATGGGTGACGGAGGGACCCAAGCTTTCCCAGATGGCGCTTGGTTTTGGCGCGGACGATTTTGGCGGCATCCTCATGGAAGAGAATGTGGTCTCCGCCACCAAGAGCGCTAAACTCTACACCGAAGTGACTAAGGAAGAAGCCATCCGTCTGCTGCGCGAGACGGGCAAGACCCCGACCCAGCGCAATACGAATTATGAGATTGTGAAAACTTACCCTCTTGAGACCGAGCTCGTCTCGGCCTGATTCGACCGCTTCCGTGAAAGTCCCTTTCATCGATTTGAAGCCTCAGTATCGCGGCATCCGCGGTCAGGCGCGTGCCGGTATTCTTCGTGTTTTAGACTCGCAGCGGTTCGTGCTCGGAGAAGAGGGGAAGAGCTTCGAAGAAGAGGCTGCAAAGTTTTTGGGAGTCCGGCATGCCATTGGCGTCGCGTCGGGCACCGACGCGCTGATCCTTGCGCTCGCCGCTCTGGGCATCGGAAAAGGCGACGAAGTGATCACGACGCCCTTCACATTTTTTGCGACGGCTTCTTCTATCCTGCGCGTCGGGGCGAAGCCGGTGTTTTGCGATATCGAGGAGGACTCGATGAATATGGACCCTGAGAAGATCAAGGCCAAGATCACGCGCCATACGCGCGCCATTCTTCCCGTCCACATTTTTGGGGAGCCGTGCCGAATGGACAAGATCGCAGCCGTCGCGCGGAAGAACGGGCTTCTTGTGGCGGAAGACGCGGCTCAAAGCTTCGGCGCCACGTTGGGCGATCGTCAGACCGGTTCTTTCGGTGAGGCGGGCTGCTTCTCGTTTTACCCTACAAAAAACCTGGGCGGTGTTGGAGACGGCGGGATGATCTCGACAAATTCGCAGGAACTCGCGGATAAACTTCGACTTTTACGTGACCACGGTTCCCGTAAAAAATATTTGCATGAAGTCGTGGGCTGGAACAGCCGTCTGGATGAGATGCAGGCGGTCGTTCTGCGGGTGAAATTGCGCCGCCTCAAGGCTTGGAATGCTTCGCGCCTCAAGCACGCCCGTGCTTTCAACGAGGCTTTCAAGGATCTGCCCCTCCAACTGCCCCCGCTTGGGCCGGGAGCCATCTTTCATCTTTATACGATACGCACTCCCAATCGCGACGCGTTGGCGGCGCATTTATCCAGGCTGGGAATCGGAAACGGAACGTATTATCCGGTTCCGCTTCACCTTCAGCCCTGCTTCCGGGGAATGGGTTTTTCAGGCAAGGACTTGACTGTGAGCGAGAAGGCCTCGCGTGAAGCACTGTCTCTGCCGATGTTCGCCGAACTATCCTCTTCGCAAAGAAGCGCCGTGATAAAAGCCGTGCGTTCGTTCTTTAAATGATCTGGATATTCCTTCCGGCTTACAATGAAGAGATCGCGCTTCCGCGGCTCATGAAAAAGTTCGACGACACTTTCAGAACGGGCTCCGAGAACTACCGGGTTGTGGTGCAGGATGACGGAAGTTCGGATCGTACCGTCGCCGTCGCCGAAGAACTTGCCAAGCAATATCCTGTGACGGTACTGCGCCATGAAAAGAACCTGGGTCTCGGCGAAACGATGCGGGATGGTTTTAGGTATCTGGTAAAGGCCGTGGCCGACGATGATACGGTGGTCACGCTCGATTGCGATGACACTCACGAAGCGAAATTCGTCCCCGCGGCTATCCAAAAGCTCCGTTCCGGTTACGATGTAGTAGCTCTCTCGAGGTTCTGTGAAGGGGGAGGGCAGGAAGGGCTTTCTGGGATCAAGACTTTTTTAAGCATGGGCGCGGGCCTTTTTTTGAAGATCCTTTTTCCTATCCGCGGCGTGCGTGAATACAGCTGCAATTTCCGCGTTTACACCGGCGCCATCTTGAAAAAAGCGGACCGGGTGTTCGGCAAAGACTTTATCCGCCTGGCGCATCTTGGATTTGCCGTCTCGCCGGAGCTTCTCATCAAGATGCGCATGCTCAAAGCCAGGATCGCCGAGTCACCCTTCGTCCTGCGTTATGACCAGAAGCCCACCGCCAGTAAAAATAATTCTCTTCGCACCATCCGTGGGTACTTTGCCATCGTGCGGCTTTATTGGGGCCGGAGCGTTTGAAGAAGTTTTATTTTTTCGCCAGTACAGCCTCTCTAGGACTCATCGCCTGGGGCATCCAGCACTGGGGAGAAACGAACCTCCCGCCGCTCATCCCTTCCCTGAGATATTTCATCATCGCGCTGTACGCCAACTGGTTCCTGAGCTACGTACTTTTCGTCACCGACAAGGGAATCGATTCTGAAAAGCTTTCCGGCTGGGTCTGGCTGGGCCTCATTGGCGCTTTTCTCGCTTTGATGCCGCCCGTGTACTCGGGCGATCTCAATGAGTACTTGATACGCGGCCGCATGCTGGCCGTCTATCATGTGAGCCCCTACCGGGCGGTTCCCAACGATTTTCCGAACGACATCCTCCGCCCATACTCCATCTGGGTCACGAACCCGGATTCGTACGGCCCCTTGTCTGTTTATCTGCAGACTATCCCGGCGACGTTATTCAAGTCTTCTATCACCGGCATGATCTGGTCGTACAAAATGATGGTGCTGGGGTTTTATTTCATGGCCGCGTTCTTTTTTTGGAAGATCGTCCGGCATCTGAAGCTTCCCAACGCCGCCCGGCTGTGGGCCGTTTTCGCTTATTGTCCGCTTCTCATCGTCACGGCGTTCATCGACGGCCACAACGACATCATCATGATGGCTTTTTCGGTAGCCTCGCTTTATTTCCTCTTAAAAAACAGATTCAGCTGGTCGTTCATTTTCTGGACCTGCGCGTTTTTGGTCAAATACATGGTCGCGCTGCAGCTGCCGTTCGTGGTGGTGTATGCCGTCCGAAGGCAGTGGAAGGAAGCTGGGGCGTTTCCGTGGCACTTTGTCGTCAAACAAGCGGCGGTCAATGTGGCTTTGATCTGCGCGGCTTTCGCGCCGGTGTGGGGCGGGATGGACACTTTTCTGGCGATCCTCCGGCAAAAAGGGGCGTTTTACACTAACACCATCCCGTTCCTATTCTACTTTGTGCTTCATTCCCTGGGACTGCCGGCCGACCCGCAGGTATTCAAGACACTTTTTCTCGTCGGGTTCGGTTTGTTCTATGGATATCTCTTGGTACGCGCACAGGCCCTGTCCGAGGGGGATTCCCGTTCATTTTTCGGCATCGTGGGCCTGAGTTATTTGGCGTTCTACGCCGCGCTCCCGAGCCCTCTGGGTTATTGGTACCTGTGTTGGCCGCTCTTCTGGATCGTTCTGGCCCAATGGCCCAAAAACCTGACCCTGGTCCTGCTTTATTCGGCGGTGGGGGTGCTGGCTTTCTTCAAAAGACCCAATTTCTTGGCGGCGATAGCCGTCTTGATCTATCTAGCAGTCCTTGCCGCTTCCCGCTTCTCCCGTAAGCCCGTCCCCAAATAATTCTGTCTGTGATTTCGCGAAAATTATGCTACAATTTTGCCCATGAATAATGACAATATAAAGCTGCCCTCCGACCAAGACATCACCGGAAGAGACCTGGGCCAGGAAGAGATGGCGCTTCTCAAAGAGGTCATTTTTTCGGGTGTCCTCAACTCGACCAAGGGCACCAAAGTCTCTCTGTTCGAGAAGAGTTTTGCCGAGGCCCATGGCGCCAAGTTTGCTGTGGCGATGGCGTCGGGAAGCGCCGGGATTCACTGCGCGATTGCTGCGTTGAATTTAAACCCGTTGGATGAAG
>JANNFA010000067.1:0-7306 GCA_031379345.1 Candidatus Omnitrophota bacterium
TCAAGGGCATCACGCAGATCCATGCGCGTCCCGAGGTGGGCCTGGATTTTGCAAACGGACTGCGCGCCATTTTAAGGCAAAGTCCCGACGTGGTCATGGTCGGAGAGATACGTGATGCAGAGACAGCGGACGTCGCAATCAAGGCTTCCCTGACCGGACAATTGGTATTAAGTACTTTGCACACAAATGACGCGTCGAGTGCGATGACGCGCTTGGTGGACATGCACGTCGAGCCTTTTCTGATCGCTTCCTCCGTCGTTTTGGTGGCGGCCCAGCGTTTGTGCCGGAAAATATGTTCGCATTGCAAGGAGAAGATAGACATCCCTTCTGAAGTGTTTAAGAAAATGGGGGTCTCTTTAGAAAAACTGGCGCCGGATCCCAAGGAGAGGCAATTTCTTAAAGGACGCGGTTGTGACAAATGCGGCAACACCGGCTACCGGGGCCGCATTGCGGTGTTGGAAGTCTTGACGGTGGATGACGCCATCCGTGACCTCATCGTCAAACGCGTGTCCTCCTTCGAGATCAAGGACTATGCCACCAAAAATGGCATGACGACTCTCCGTGAGGATGCTCTTAAAAAAATGTGCCAGGGGGTGACGACATTGGATGAGGTTATAAGAGTAACGACGGAGGATGAATAGGATGCCCACGTTTCGATACGCCGCCAAAGAGCGTTCCGGAAAATCCGTGAACGGGGTCTCGGAGGCGCAGGACAAAAAAGCCCTCGTGGAGGCGCTCCGTAAGCAGGATCTGATCATTGTGTCGGTAAAAGAGGAATCCAAAAAAGCCAATGTCAGCGCTCTATCCCGGTGGGGCGGCAAGATCAAAATAACAGAGCTCGTTCTCTTTTCGCGGCAGATGGCGACCATGATTGATGCGGGCATTCCGCTTGTCCAGGCCCTCGATATTTTGAGCGAACAGATTGAGAGCCGCGTCTTCAAAGCGGTGGTGCAGGATGTGAAGAAGGACGTGGAAAATGGACTTTCCTTGCATGAAGCACTCGCCAAACATCCGAAAGCCTTTTCAGCGCTTTTCGTGAATATGGTGAAAGCCGGTGAGTCCTCGGGAGCGTTGGACTCTATCATGGACCGACTGGCTCTCTACATCGAAAAAACAGATTCCCTAATTCGTAAAGTCCGCTCGGCCATGATCTATCCGATTGCGGTCTCCGTCATGGCGGTGGTCGTCACCTTGATCCTCTTGATAAAGGTGGTGCCGGTGTTCAAAACCATCTTCGCGGACTTCGGAAGTGATCTGCCTATGCCGACGCTCATTTTGGTCACCATCAGCGATTTCATCATTCACCACATCATTCTATGGTCGATCCTGACAGTCGTCTTCTTCATGGTTATCCTAAGGGCACTTCGCACGCCGAAGGGCCGGATCCTATATGACCGTTTTATGCTCAAGATGCCTATTTTTGGCATCATCATGCGGAAGGTCGCCGTGAGCAAATTTTCCAGGACGCTTGCCACACTGGTTAAAAGCGGCGTGCCTATCTTGGCGGCGCTCGAGATCGTGGCGAAAACATCCGGAAACCGTGTCATCGAGTCGGCCGTGATGAATGTGCGTAACAGTATCCGCGAAGGGGAGACCATCACCGCGCCCCTGATGCGAAGCAAGGTATTCCCACCCTTGGTGGTTCGCATGATCTCAGTGGGGGAGCAGACAGGGGAGCTGGAGAAGATGTTGACGAAAATAGCCGATTTCTATGACGACCAGGTAGATGCCGCCGTCTCAGGCCTTACCAGTTTAATCGAGCCGCTTATCATCTCGTTTTTGGGTGTCGTAGTCGGCGGCATTGTTATCTGCATGTTCCTCCCAATATTCAAGATATCAACCATCATCAAGTAGATTGACAATATTGATTAGTAATGTTATAATTATAGTGTAAGTAGTTGTTCATTATAAGAGAAGTACAGACTTTTAGCATACAGAGGCTCTCAACGCCCTCATAATAATACTGCGTCCCTCTTAAAAGTCCTCACTTCTCCTTAATGAGCGGATTGCCAAACCAAGGAGAATGATATGAAACTTCGTACAAATAAGGGTTTTACGCTTGTGGAAATCATGATCGTCGTTGCCATTATTGGTCTGTTGGCGGCGATCGCAGTTCCGAACTTCACCCAGGCTAGGACGAATGCGCGTACCAGCGCCTGCGTCAATAACCTTCGTCTGATCGACGGAGCCAAGCAGCAGTGGGCTCTTGAGACCAACCAGGATGAGACGGCGGTTGCGGCGGATGCCGATGTCACGCCTTATCTTAAGAACGGCGCGATGCCGACATGTCCTGCTGCAGGCGCGTACACCCCTGGCGCAGTGAATGCTCTGCCGACCTGCTCGTTCGGCGGTACCCACACGCTGTAACCCAAAGCAAAAGTAATAAAACCCCCCGTCTGCAAGGCGGGGGGTTTTCTTTTGGTATTTTATTTTGGGTTTAAGAGTTGTAGCTGACCACCGACATGGTGGCGTTGGAGCTGGTGAAGCCGGGGGGAGTGGCTTGGGAGTAGTTGATGGTGGTGACATTCCAGGCGGTCATGCCTGAGGTGCTGTAAGTACCCTTGGCGAGAATAGAACCAGTGACGGTAAACGCATCGTGATTGCCGCTCGAGACACTGAAGTTGTTCCCCGAATAGATGAGGCTTTTGGCAGTTAGGTACGCGCCGCCATTCCCGTTGGAGGTGAACGTGATATTGCCGGTCTGTGTCATCATGGCTGGATAGTTGCTGTATTTATTAATGGTGACTTTTGGGTAGGTGCTGCCTGTTTTTGCAATCGTGATATTTCCTGTGGCGATAATGCAAGCGGTTGTGCTTTGAGTCCCATTGATCGTGATGTTTCCGTTCACAAAAATAACGCCACCTGCGGGAGAGGCGGGAATCGCACCGCTGGCATAGGTTTTGTTTCCATTGAAGTACTGGCTATTCGTGGTCGCAATATTCTGGTAATAGCTGAAATCTACCGTCGGGAAGGACACGGTCGTCGACCAGTTTTGGCTCGTGGCGCCGCTAATGGACATGTTCGAACCGTTGGTCACCGTGGACAGGGACTGGACGTTGCCCGTGATGGCGAGGGTCCCTCCGCCTCCGTTCGAAGGCCCATCGATGGTCACCGGCCCTCCCATATAAATATCCCCGACGATGGTGCCCGAGGACTGACCGGTGCCGGCGTCAATGGTGTGATTGCCGCTTCCACCCCCTGCGATGGCATAATCCAAAGCGGAGACCGTGGGTGCTTTTACCTCGGCTCCGACCGTCCGCGAGTGACCCTGTACAGTGCCTGTCGTTTTGAGAAGGTATCTGCCCCCGGAGGAGGTCTTGACCGTCGTATAAGTGCCGCCATCCACGCCCCCGGATGGAAAACCGGAATTAATAAGTGCCCAGTTTCCGCGCACCCGCGCCAGGGCTGCCGCGAGTCCTGCTTCCGCTACGCCCTGTGACTGCGTGGAAACGCGTAGTTTCCCCGTGAAGTGGCTGCTTTGGGTTGAGACCTGATACATATAACCGCTCGTGATAGTCATGAGCAGCATGCAGACCATCATCGTGATGAGTGCCGAACCGGTCTTACTCTTTAATCTATTATGGATGGCCATGGCATGCTCCTTATTTTCCTGTATTTCTGGCTTTTACTTCGGCGACTAAGCTTGCGCTGTGATCCTGCCCCTGGTATTCCGTGGTCGCCGTCATCTCGATACTCAAAGCGTTGACCAGAGTCGCGCCATCGACTTCAACAGAGAAAATACCGTAATTTGGCCGCTTCGTGAAATAGCCACTTACATCGACGATGGCTGTCTGGCCGGGCCAGGTGATGCCGACATTGTCTATCTGCGGATAAGTGCTGTAAGGACTTGCCGTGGCGAGCGTTGCCTGCCATTGGACATATCGCGCGCTCGCGGTTGTCAGAGCCGCGGGAGAAGAGCCATAGGTGGCGGCGGCTGCCCAAGCGGCGGCGCCGCTCATGTCTTCATTGGCGGAAGAACGCACGCGGAAAGTATAGGTCCCTGAGCCATTGGTTGCCCAAGAGAGGGTGCCAAAAGAGGGGCTGGCCATCTGTGTATCATAGATCTGAGAGGTGACGGTGCCCGTCGAGGTCCAGACAGCCATATCCGAAAGGGCATGGAGGGCGGAGCTTGTCGAATAGAGCGCGGCTCCCCAGGTCCCGGTGGGTGTACTCGTTCCGTTCAAAACATAGGAAGAAGTACCGGCTCCGACGTCCCACATCTTCTCATTGCCGTTGCCGGCGGTCGCGTCGATGACAATACTCATGAGATAATCAGCCGGGGCCGGGTTGGCAATGGTGACCGTCATCCAGTTGGACCACACGTACTCACCTTGAGGGATGGTGATGCTGGTGCTGCCGGTCGTCCCAGTGGCACCCACGCCGTCTGTTTCTCCAGCACCCACGGTGTCATTTGCGAAATAGAGCTGGGTGGGAGCCGCTGCGAAATCAAATGGATTGGTAGAGTCACGTGTTCCAAAGTGGGCTTCTTGGATGACAAGCGGACCGTTGGCGGCAGACGCTTCGAATTTAAATCGCACCATTTGGCCGCCCTTTGTAATAAAAGTATTGTCGATGATATTTCGGATTGTTTTATTGTTAAAACCGGTGTTATCGGTATCGTCTACCCCGGTTTGGGAATCGGCCTTCCACGCGGAAAGGAGGGTCTGGTTTTCACGGGAGGCGACACGCACAACAGGGTTATTTCCGTTCACCTCAGAGGAGGAGTGGGTCACATCGCCGAAGTTCGACTCCAGCCACCGGTCATAGTAGATCTGAAACTCCACGTAGCTGTTGACAGCGGCGGACGAATACTCCAATTGATAGTTCCCGTTCCAGAGGCCGCTGCTTCCAAAAGAAGTCATATCTTCGAGGGTGGAGGCGCCCCCGCTCGAGGCGCTCACGGTCAGCACTTCAGCCTCTTGTCCGCTGCCGCTGGGCGTGAAAGCGATTTGATCAAAGCCCATCTTATATCCCGAAGACGCGGTGTTTTTCCCCTGGACAATGAACCGAAGGAGGTGATTTCCGGCGGCCATCTGCTTACTTCCAAAGCTTGTGTTTTCGCTAAGCGCCAAGGAAGAGCTGTATCCGTCGAAGGTGGGGGAAGTGGGAGTGATGCCGAGCGTGATGTCGTCCCCTTGAGCCAGTACCCGCGTGCTGGCGGAAGCGTTTCCACCCGTGGCGACGACAGAATCCAGCTGGGCCTGGCGGGCCGCCGTGGAGCTTAAATAGCTGTTAAAGACGGTACGGCGCAGCTCCATCGTGCCGCTGTTGTTGTAGAGGTGGTAAATCACCGTCTTGTCCCAGCTGATAAGAGAATTGCTCAGCGCGTAGAGACCGTTCGCATCCGGGGTGGCCTTGGGCATGCTCATCGATGTGTAGATGGATTCGCCCGTGGGGTAAAAAAGAATATTGCTTCCATTTGTCAGGCGCACGTCTTCTTTTAGCCATTCCATGGCATTGCTCAGATTGTAACGGAGCTGGCTCTTTAAATTTTGCTCATGAAAGGCTTTTGTTGAAAAATACCAGGCGCCCATGACGGCCGATAGAAAAGTCGCGCTAAGGGCCAAGCCCATGAGAACTTCAACGATCGTGAAACCGCGCCGCGAGTTACGCATACTGGAACACCACGGCCGAGAGATCGGTGGGACTCTGGCTTTGAACGCCACGGAAGATATAATCGACCGAGACAGTCATCTTGATAAGGTTAGCGTCTCCGCCATAATTGGGTGTCACGGCGGTCGAGCGGATGTAGAAACCATCCTGGTCCGAAACCCCATTTTCATCGACATAGACCTCAGATTCGGCTGCATTGACAAGGGTTGAATAGGGCATGGAGCGCAGCGTCTCAAGATGGTTTTTGGCGAGGTTGTAAGAGGTATAGGCAAATTCAGCACGTTTGCCGGTGTTCATACTTCCCACTACTAAGTTCAGGATACCAGTTAAAACGATGCTGAAAATAACAATGGCCGCCATTGTTTCCACCAAGGTTACGCCTTTGATATTTTTTATAACTAAGGCTAATTTTTTCATATTCTTCTTACTGTCTCCCTATTAAAATATACCATACTATTCACCTCTTGACAAAGCATATAGCTCCAGATAGAATAAGGACTTACAACAACCCAAAACCACAATGGATAAAATGGATAAGCCGTCCTCTACAATCACATTTAAAAGTAACTCTATATCAGTTATAGGGTTGGACATTGGGAGTCATAGTATCAAGTCCGTAGAGGTCGCCATGGTTGGGACCTCGGTGCAGCTCCGTCGTGTATTCGTCTTGCCTTATACCAAGAACAAGCCGGGTGATCTAGACCGCCTCCTGAAGCTCATTTTTGAACCCTACCAAGGCAAGCCGAGCCGCCTCCGTATCTCCATCTCATCCGGCTCATCCCTTCTTATAAGACGCATCAAACTGCCGCTGATGACACAAGCGGAGCTGAAGGGCGCGATCGTTTATGAAGCGGAGGGACACATCCCTTTCCCGGTAGAAGAGTGTCTCTTGGATTTCCAGATACTGAGCCAGGACAATCAGAATAGGACCATGGACGTGATGCTGGTGGCGGCCAAGAATGTTTTCATCCGGGAACGGCTTAAGCAGCTGGAGTTGGCCGGGTTGACGCCCGAATTGATCGACGTGGACATTTTCTGTCTTTTGAACGCATTTGAAGTGCTGGGTGAGGATGGGGGAAAAATTTATGGCGTCCTGAATATCGGCCACGAAAAAAGCTCTTTCGCTATCCTGTATGACAGGCAGCCCTATTTTGTGCGCGAGATTCCCGTTGGCGGGCTGGGGGTCACAAAAAATCTTTCAGAAGCAAAAGGCATCTCGCTGGACGACGCGGATAGGATGAAGATCGAGCGCACGGTGGGTTCCGAAGATGCGCTGAAGACCGCTACGGAGCAGGCTTTCGAGGTTCTACTGGACGAGATGAGGCATTCCATCGATTTTTTCGAGAACGAGACCGGCGAAGAATTAAAGCAGATATGGGTAAGCGGGGGAGGGGCTCTTTCTTTCGGAGCGGCCGCGTTCCTGTCTGCTGAGCTGGGCCGTCAGGTCACCCTATGGGACAATCTTAAAAAGATTGAGGTGCTGGGTGAGGTAGATCGGAGCTATCTCACGGAACACTCGCACGAGCTAAACGTCGCTCTTGGCATGGTGCTTCGCGGAATGGACCTGAAGAAATGATTCTCATCAACTTACTACCGCCTGAACTACGGCGAAAGGAAACGCCCAAGTTCGTGCTTCCTGAGATCCCTGTCCAGAAGACCCTGGTGGTTCTCGCGGCGGTGGTTTTGGTTCTCC
>JANNFA010000081.1:0-4046 GCA_031379345.1 Candidatus Omnitrophota bacterium
TCCCCCCTTTCGCGGCCACGTTTAGGTCGTCCATCAATCGATTCAATCTAACGAATACTATTGTCCTTTTTAATGTTAAAAGCTTGTAACGAGAAGGTTAATTTGAGCGCCTCCGCACGAGGGCATTGATACGGTCGACGACCCCCTTCAGGTCATCATTTTTGCGCAGGCGAATACGGTGGCGGGTCTCCCCCGCCAGTATTTTGTCCAGATCAGCCTCGAGCCTCTCGATGGGCCCCGCAAAGCGGTGTGAGATCACCAGCGCGCACCATAGAATGACAAGCGATAGCGCCGGAAGGGTCAACACCAAGAACCCATTCACACGATCGATGACGGGGACTAGATTTGCAAATATCGCCTCAGGGAAAACCAGCTGTCGCGCCAGAAGATCGAACACCAATGTATAAAAACAAAAGCCGATCAAAAGCATCGGCGCTAACATCGCGAAGAGCACCAAGAGCAGGTACTTCGCTTGGATCGGATGCCTCATGAACCACTTTGCGCGCCATACCATATTCCGCCCTCCCCCGCCTTAGGTTACTCTTTACCAATCCCGAATACGATGTCACTAAAATCCGCCCCAGCGCTCGTGCCCGTGTTGTCTGAATCGCACATCAAGGCCACGATGCCCACCGGATATTTTGGCATCCTGCCAAAAAGCTTCTGATAATCCTCTAGGGGATTGCGCGTCTCCTCCTGCCAGGAGCCGTCTTCGGGTGCTTTCCCGCTGCGGATCACAAACAACTTGATGCGGTCTGAATAGGCGCTGTCCGCGGCTTCCCCAGCAGTAATATTCTCATCCCATACATATTCGATGATATCCGACCGAAAAAGATTAGACGCCTCAAAAATAATATAGACGCGCGCCGCAAAATCATCCTCTACGCGACTGGATAGACGCATCGGTTCCTTTTTTTTTGGAAACTCATGAGCGCGCCATTTCCATCGTAAATAAAGTCCCGGAACCGCCTCATGCCGTGTCTTCATAAAAAGACCACAGGAAGCATTTTCGCTATGCGCGCTCAAGTACCGGTCCCCTGCGTCGCCGCGGAGAGTGTATTGGGTCTCTCCTTTAAATACCTTTTTCTCCCAACGCGCCAACGAGGCCTCGTCTTTGAATTGGAGCGTCTCTATCGGCGTTAGTTGAAATGTTGGCGGCTGCGGAGCTTGGTGAATAACAGCAGGCGGTGGAGGCTGTGCCGGCCCCATCCATCCTAAAAAAAAATGACGGTAAAATAAAAAAAACCCTAGTCCAGAGATCAGGAGAAACACGCCCCACAGGTAGGTGCGTCGACTTTTGATCTTCTTCACTGTCCGGCGCGGCTGGTGATAGGCAGGCGGCGGTCGCGTCCAAATGCCTTGGGTGATATTTTGACTCCCGGCGGTGATTGACGGCGCTTGTATTCATTACGATCCACCCTACGCACGATCTTCCGCACAAGAGCACGCGAAAAACCGGCCCGCACTAAGTCGGCCGGACTGCTATCTTCTTCAATGTAGAGCTTCAAAAGACGGTCTAACACGTTGTATGGAGGCAGCGTGTCGGTGTCCTTCTGCTGGGCCCGAAGTTCCGCGGACGGCGCCCTTCGGAGGGTACTGACGGGAATAACCGACGCTCGACCGCCACGGTTTCGCCAATGCGCCAGACGGTAGACAAGCGTCTTTGGAACATCTTTGATGACGGCAAAACCGCCCGCCATGTCGCCATAAAGGGTGCAGTAGCCGGTGGCCATCTCGCTTTTGTTGCCCGTGGTCAACACCAGATAGCCAAATTTATTAGAAAGCGCCATCAATAGATTTCCGCGCACCCGCGCTTGAAGGTTTTCTTCCGAGGAGTCAGCCTGCTTTTTAGCGAACGCGGGATGCAGGGTCGAAAGATAGGCTGCCTGCACTTTTTCGATATTAAACTCCTGTATTTTTATTTTTAGGTTCCGGGCGAGTCCTATGGCATCACGGTAGGTTCCTTTGGAGGTGAATCGAGACGGCATTGTGACGCCGATCACTCGTTCAAAACCCAGGGCGTCCACGGCGATCGCGGCGACGAGGGCCGAGTCGATCCCGCCGCTCAAACCGATCAGAACTTTTTTAAAACCGTTTTTTTGCACATAATCCCTCGTGCCAAGTACAAGAGCGCGATACACTTCTCTCTCTTCTGGAGTTTTTGTGTCTTCGATACTCGGACGCAGACGCTTGGACGCTTTGCCGGCCCGGGCAGTGCCTAGAATAGGGACGGTCTGGTAAGCATCCGGAAACGAGCCGGCCAATTGTCCCTCGCGAGCTCGCAGGCCCAACTCCACTGTTAAAACGTCCTCTTCTAGATGCTTGGCCTGGCCCAGCGTTTTCCCTTCAGGCGAAACAACATAACTCCCGCCATCGAATACCAATTCATCCTGTCCTCCAACCAGATTGAGATAAGCGACATGCGCGCCGGTCTCTCTGGCCAGTGACCTCCCCAATTCTAGGCGCGACCGCCACTTCCCAACATGGTAAGGAGAGGCGGAAATGTTCAAAATGAGCGAGGTCTCACCCCGGTAAGGGGCGCGGTAAATAAAGCTTTCGGGCAGCCACATGTCTTCGCAAATAGACACCCCGATGCGTAGACGGCCCGTCTCCAGTAATAAGCCTTTTTTTCCTTTTTCAAAGTAACGCTTCTCGTCAAAGACTCCATAGTTGGGCAGCTCCACCTTGCGATAGGAGCCCCTCCACACGCCGTCCGAAAGGACAGCGGCGGCATTGTAGAGCTTTCCACGCTCGTCGCGATCCACGAAGCCAACAACGGCGGTAAGGCCGCGCGTCAATGAAGTGAGTCTTTTTACAGAATGGAGGTTGGAGTCAATGAAAGACTTTCTAAAAAGGAGATCTTCGGGAGGATACCCGGTCACGGCCAATTCAGGAAAAACCACAAGCTGTGAGTCTTGTTTCCGGGAGGCGGTCAGAACACGAGCTATTTTTTTAAAATTTCCCTGAAAATCACCGACGGTCGTATTTATCTGTGCCAGGGTCAATCGAAATGGGACGCCCATGGAAGCCCTCTGTTTGCTATAGATGTAGCGTCGTGACCGTCCTCGGATCTCTTTGGAGTGCGAGACGCCTAGGTTTGAATCGTGCGAGAGACCCCGAAAGACGGCTCCAGAATGCGCGCAAGAACGCGGCGTCATTCATCTCGACGCCCTTCAAAAAATCCACACCCTCTGTCAAGTCACGCGTATGAAGCTGTGAGATAAGCTCCGATTGCACGATGGCTTCAAGCTCTCTCTCCTCAGCCTCATCCAATACCGGAAGAGTGACAGAAAAGATATAGTTTGAACCGATCGAACGCATGCCACGCGCATGCGAAGCGCTGAACGTGAACGACTTAGTGAGTTCAGCGTCCATTCACAAGATTCATAAATTCCATTCGAGTGCCGCGGTCGGAACGAAAAGCTCCGAGCATTGCGCTGGTAACACAGGTCGCCTTCTGTTTTTCCACCCCTCGCATCGCCATGCAAAGGTGGAACGCCTCAATGATGACGCCGACCCCAAGCGGCTCTAAAACCTCCTTGAGACAGGTCGCGATCTGGTGCGTGAGCCTCTCCTGCACCTGCAGCCGACGGGCAAACACATCCACGATACGCGGAATCTTACTGAGACCGATGATCCGACCCTTTGGGAGATAGGCGACATGACACTTTCCATAAAAAGGAAGCAGATGATGTTCGCAGAGGCTGTAGATGTCGATATCCTTCAGCACGACCATTTCATCGTACTCTTCATCGAAGACAGCCTTGTTTACAACATCACGGACATTGCTCTTGTAGCCACGGGTAAGGTAGGCATAGGACTCTGCCACACGTTTGGGGGTTTTTTTCAGGCCCTGGCGAGCCGGGTTTTCCCCTACTTGGGTCAGTAGCTCATGAATCAAAGATTCGACCGTATTCTTCTTCATAGTTGAAGACCGATTATAAGTCGGCTTGAGGAGGGATTCAATAAAAAACCCCGCCCTTTCAGCCGGGTCATACCGGACAAAAGGACGGGGTAAACGGAATCGCCGAACTACTCGAGGCGGG
>JANNFA010000087.1:0-3861 GCA_031379345.1 Candidatus Omnitrophota bacterium
GTTTCCCCAAGTATGTGTGGATGACCAATAAGCCAAACGACAAAGATACGACGCATCTTACTTTAAAGGAAAAGAAGATGGCCCAAGGAGTCTTTGAAAGCGACATTACTTATTCATGAGTAAGCCGTCCCTAACCATTCACCGGGGCGCTCATGAGATAGGGGGTAGCTGTATCGAGATTGCCTATGGCAGCGCCAGGATCATTCTTGATGTAGGCCTTCCGCTCGTAGAACCAAAAGATAAGAAATCAAAGTTCGATTCGTTTTCTGTCTTAAAAAAGTCTCGCGAGGAACTTGTATCGTTGCGTGTTCTGCCGGCTGTCCCGGGCCTATTTGACGGGCGAACGCCTTCGGTGGATGCCGTCATCCTAAGTCACCCTCACCAAGATCACTATGGCATGCTTCGCTTCATACCGGACGATGTCCCCGTTTACCTATCAGATGAGGCTAAAGCCATCCTTCAAGTCTCCGACATCTTTCTTCCGCTTAAGGCTAACCTCAGAAATACACGGTCCTATACACATAAGAAACCGTTTACGGTGGGTCCGTTCAAGGTGACGCCATACCTTATGGATCATTCGGCCTTCGGAGCCTACGCTTTTCTTGTCGAGGCGGACGGAAAGAAGGTCTTTTATTCTGGGGATTTTAGGGGTCACGGAAGAAAAAAAGCACTCTTTCAGAAGTTCCTGCGCGAGGCCCCATCGCCGGTTGATATTCTTCTAATGGAAGGAACAACGCTCGATAGACCCGGCTCCAAATCGAGGACTGAAGAAGACCTTGAGAAAGAAGCGGTCCTTGCCTTTAAAAAACACAAGAACCTGAAACTGCTTTATACCTCCGCGCAAAATATTGACCGGATCGTGACCTTTTACCGGGCATGCATTAAGACCAAGTCCTTATTCGTCGTTGACCTGTACACGGCCCATATACTGGATGAGCTGCATCGCTTTGCGAAGATCCCATATCCCAGTAAGGCTTTTAAGAATCTAAGAGTACTTTTCTCAAAGAGAATGATGACGCATCTCTACAGGCAAAACAGGAAGGACATTGTTCGCAAGTTTAGCGCTTACGAGATCAGTGTTGAGGAACTAAAGAAAAACCGCGAGCGCGTCGTGATGATCTTCCGTGACAGTTTACTCAGTGATGTAAAAAAGATAGGGGATATGAAGGGCTCCGTTCTTATCTACAGCATGTTCAAGGGCTATATGGAAGAACCGCGCTTCGCGGTGCTCAAACAATTCCTAGACGAAGAGGGCATCGACATCCAGTTTATTCACACAAGCGGGCATGCCGACTACCAAGACCTGCAGAGGTTCGTTAAAGCCCTCGCCCCAAAAACGCTTATTCCAATTCACACCTTTAAACCGGATGCCTATAAGGCCTTTGGCTCCAGCGTCCGGCCCATCAAAGATGGCGAATCCCTCGCCATCGAGTAAGCCAGAGCTCCACCAATAACGCAGCTCCCTAAAAATATTACACGACACAACGCTGTCGCGTCCCTAGGCTATTGTATTGGTACGAAGGAGGAGTATGGACCCTATTGAGATACAGCCAATGAGCATCACCCGTTATGGGACTCCTGTTTATTCGACTAAGGATGAGATAGAGCTTGTTCGCCTAGGAGTGAAGCCTGCGGCATTGGGCTGGTATAGACTTCCAAAAGTAAAAGCCGCGGGCCTAGTTCATAAACGAACAAGAGCCTCATGGCCATGGAACCCAAAATGTCCCAAGGGAGAAATGGCTATCGGTAGGACGATTGAAGATGTTGAGCGCGTTGTAAATGCCCGGACTCGAAGAGAACTCGGCCTGGCGCTGGGCTATGCACCAGACCAGGTTGAGGCTTTCGTGATGAAAATACCTATCAATGAATAGCGGTCGCAACCCATGGAGTTTTGGTTTCAAAGCAGCGCTTGGAGCTATCGCAGCAGTCTGGCTTGTGAGGATCATCGGCGGCATCCTCACAATCTTGATATTTATCGGTTTTGCCGCAGGCTGGATCATAGTTCCCGTTAGCTCGCTGGCGTCCTGCATGTCGGCAAGTGAGCCCCAATTTATTCAGGACTGCTTCATTGACCGTCTTGAGATAGACCATGTGAAGCAGACGGCGCACGTCTTCTGTAAGGACGGAGCCCAGTATGAGATTGATCGGGTGTCTCCAGATCATGGGCCGATGCTCGCGGTTTTCAAGTCGAAAGGTCGGTTTTACGCGCTGTCCTCAGCTCAGTAGACTGGCCTCCGACAACGCAACAAACATGTAGATTTTTCAGGCGAGATTCGGTAGACTCCGTTTGTTGTACCCGCTCTTTGACTCCGTAAGTGAGATGGCTTCACAGGAGTTCTTGTAAGTCCGTAAGTCCTGGGCAATTTTTTCCGCCCAATCCCGAGATGGAAATAACGATAGATAGTCGGTCCAACAAGACCGGCTTGGTGTGTCCTTTGGACGCTCTTGTCCATGGGTGTGTATTTTTTTTTGGGTAAATCAAAGGAGGAGTGTGCCATGTCTCAAATCGAAATGTGTGAAAACGTCAGGTACTCATCGCTGAAAAAGGTCTACACGGTTCCCGATGACCGCGTCTACGGTGTTACCAGTCGTCAGCTCAGGGCTGCGCTGGGAAAGACCAATCGGAAGCTTGTGCCCGGTTATCGGGGATGGCAGGGAAGGGTGGATGGTAGGCCTTTCATAATCTTTCCGGCCGATCCGGGGACAGTCAGGCGCCCCAAACAGTGGGCATTCCGCGTTAAGTATGGGAGCAGATGGATAATCGGCAAGATCCTGAAGCGCGCCAAGAGGCATAGGGCCTGATTCGCCAAAAAGAAAAGGGCCTGGCGGTTAGCCATGGTGGCGGACCGCATCAACGGATAACGTACCCAAGGAGAAACAAAATGGAACAGAAACCCAATGGAGATAGCGCTCTCCCAGCAGAAATAAACGACGTAAACCAAATGTCACTACTCGATCTGGTGGATTTGCTTGAAAAAGGGGAAGTGAATCCGGATGTTCTGAGCAAGGATACTCAGGTTGGGTGTGTCAGCGTTCTTTTGGAAAGAGGATTTTCATATTTAGAAATTGCAAAGATAATCCACAAGAACGAGCGGACTGTCTATCGCTATTTAAAAGAAGTGAGGCAAGAAAACTGGGTCATGTCTGGTCCGGATTTTCAGCATGCGACGATTCAAGATGCTATCAAATGTCTCGATAGGCAGAGCGCTCGTTTGCTAAAATTCTCCCACGCTCCACTGATGCCCCTTTCTGAGCGGGTAAGGAGCATTTTTGCCGCGTGTCAGATAAAGAAGTATAAAATCGATTTTCTGACCAAACTCGGGTACTTGAGCGAAGATTGTGCTGGGTACTCTAATCCCTTTGAAGCGGGTGATGTTATACATACTCCGCCGCCAAGCGCTGCCGTTGACACGTTTGACCTGCTTAAAGCAGAGCTTCAAAACAAAAAGTAAGAATGAAAATCTGTCACTGACGCTTTAAAAAAGTCCTATCTATAGTATTATGAATAGGTTATGACTTTTACTGTCTAAAATACTGACAAAACTGACATAAGGTCAGGGGCTAGCCTTCATTGCCTTGCGCACTGTCCTTGGGTTTATCTTGAGGCGTGAGGCGATCTCGTGCTGGGACAGTCCCAAAGCGCAGAGTTCGCTTACCTTTTGTCGCATTTTTTGGTATAAAGGGACAGGCCGCGCCCAAGGTATACTTATGTGCACATCGATTTCCGATATAGTTCGAATTGGTGCCAACCGGGTCCGCAGCAAATCATAGACAAGTTTAGGAGAGTTGGCAGAGAGGCCGAATGCAACCGCCTGCTAAGTGGTTAACCGGGTAAAACTGGTTCCTGGGTTCGAATCCCAG
>JANNFA010000092.1:0-1668 GCA_031379345.1 Candidatus Omnitrophota bacterium
CCGCGAAAATGCGAAGGCTTTTCTGCGTGAGAATCCGAAAGTCCTGAAGGACATTGAAAAGCTGGTCCTCGGGAAAGCCGCGCTCGCGACTGTATAACTAATCGTTTTTGACCGGCGCAGTCCCGCTCATTCCATCGTTGCGATGGGCGGGACTCGCTGTTTTTAAGGGGGTTTCGGGTGGACGGCCTCGAAAAGACCAAAAAAGCGGCGTTGAGGCTTCTGGCATACCGGCCGAGAAGCGAAAGTGAGCTGCGTTCGCGGCTGGCACAAAAAAGAATGCCGGCTGAGTCTATCGAAAGCGTGATGGAGGAGCTGCGCCGAGGCGGGATGTTGGATGATGCGCGTTTTGCAAAGCTGTACGCGCTCTCGCGTATCCAAAGCCGCACGTTCGGAAAAGACAGGGTGAAGCGCGAGCTCATGCAGCGCGGACTCTCTGGGGCGGTGGTAGAGAACGCGATGGAATCCATCGCCGACATCGACGACGGTTCTGTTGCTGAAGAAACAGCACGAAAAAAATTGGCGACGATGAAGGGCCTCACGCCGGAGGCCAAGAAGCGGCGTTTGCACGGCACGCTGATGCGACGCGGATTTAGTTCCACGGTCATCTTTAAAGTGTTGGATGGTTTATTGGGAGCGGGCAGCGATGAAGGTCTCTGAGTTAAGACAAGCCTATCTCGAATTCTTCCGGAAGCGCGACCACCGCGTATTTTCGAGTGATTCGCTACTCCCGCACGATGACCCGTCTCTTTTATTTACCGGCGCGGGGATGAACCAGTTCAAAACGTACTTTCTGGGTCTAAAAAAAGACTTAAAGCGCGCAACGAGCTGTCAAAAATGCCTACGCACCGCCGATTTAGAACGTGTCGGCAAGACCGATTACCACCACAGCTTCTTCGAGATGCTGGGTAATTTTTCATTCGGGGATTATTTTAAGAAAGAAGCCATTGTCTGGGGTTGGGAATTTGTCACAAAGATTCTGAAGATCCCGGAAAATAGGTTGTGGGTTTCCGTCTACGAGGAAGACCCGGATGCGCCTCAGATCTGGAAAAAAGAAATAGGTCTCCCGGATTCAAAAATCGTGAAATTGGGCCCGGATGATAATTTTTGGCCTGCGAACGCTCCGAAGGACGGACCGAATGGCCCTTGTGGCCCCTGTTCGGAGATTTATGTGGGCGAGACGCCCGGCAAAGGCGTGGAAATTTGGAATCTAGTGTTCACGCAGTTCGACCGGCAGTCGGACGGTTCGCTAAGACCGCTTCCTCAGAAAAACATCGACACCGGCATGGGCTTGGAGCGCGCCGCTTCGATCGTTCAGGGCGTGAAGAGTAATTTTGAGATCGACATATTCCGTGATTTCCGTAAAGAGCTGAAAGGATTTCTGAAAAAAGACTCGAACCAGACCGCGCATGAGAATGCGGTCATGGACCATGCGCGCGCGGCGGTTTTTTCTATCGCGGATGGCGCGCTTCCTTCGAACGAAGGACGTGGCTATGTCGTGAGAAAACTTGTGCGTTTGGGCTGCGACCACCTTACGGCCGCGGGGGCGGAGCCCGGCCGCTTCAAGGACCTTGTTCCGGTCGTGGCAAAGATCATGGGCGACGCCTATCCGGAATTGCTTTCGAGACAAAAAGAGCTCGTGCAGGCCATTGGAAACGAGGAGACCGCTTA
>JANNFA010000117.1:0-3278 GCA_031379345.1 Candidatus Omnitrophota bacterium
TACCGGACAAAATACGATACACACTTCGCAGCCGGTGCAGCCGTTTTGATTGATGACGGCGAGCTTTGGCGGTGCTTTTTTGCGCGGAGGTTTCTGAGTAACTTCCTTCGCCGTCTCCTGCGCTTTTATTTCTGAGTATGAATTTTCGTACTGGCTCATTCCGCGATTCTATCGTAAACCGAACGACGTTCCAACATAAACCGAGCAACCTTCGATTGGTATCCCGCAGCCCAATGTCGTCAAAACTGAATCCGCCACATGAAAGCGAGATAGAACAAACCAACCAAGATCAGAAAATTAGCGGGCCATACAAGCCAAAAAAGCACCGATTGAAACCTTTGAAATCGAAATCCCGCCGCGCACGAAAGCAGAGAAACTACTGCAATCACTAGATAGAAGCATGCGGCGCTAGCATTGACTCTTGTTGTGGGGTTGCTCAGCATCGCGAACCCCGAGGCGGCTAGAAACAGCAGCAGAAAAAAACCGTTCAATACGACAGCTTTTGAGCGATAGCTTCGTATGTACGCAATCAACGCGCCGATCAGAGGAGCGAGTAAAATAAGCGCGAGTGTTTGTGCGATGCCCTGGCCTGTCACGACATTACCCTATGACCTCAAGATACAACACCGCTCTTGCTAAAGAATTCATATTGTTTGGACTATGACTTTGTGACGACCTGCGTCAAGAGATAACCAACATAAAAGATGACAATGCTTACTAAAAAAATGAGGATAGAGCCCGATTCATTGTGCCCCACGAACCCAACCCACAATGAAGATGGCAAAGCGACCAGACCCACGACCTGCAATGCGCGCCCTGAAAAATAAACCCACTTCTTCACTCCGCGACCGTTGCCTGGAGACGAAGCCATTTCTCATAGTCCACTGGAGGCTCATGCGATGGGTCGGTAAGGTCGACCTTGACCGCGTCGCGCGCATCGAATGGAAAATCAGCCCTCCCGTAAACTCCGACAATTTCCTCGCCGCCATAAACAAAGACATTTTCAATTTTACGGCCATCTTTCAGCTCAAGCGAGACGAGTTGTCCGTTTTTAAGGGTTTTTGGGAGCCGCTTTAGCTTCTTTTTAAGGAGCTTAGGAAGCAGAAGACGTTCTTCATTGATTGTAATCGCCTTTACCGGAAAACGAGACACGAGCAACACCTTGGCTAGTCTCTCGCGTGCATTTCTTGCGTCTTCGTAAGCGCGATCTACCTTGTTATACATCACGATAATAAGCGGCACGAGAAACAACATCCAGCTGCCAAACACAGCGGTCACCCAGAGCGCCGGCATCCCGGGCTGGCTCATGGACGCTGAATGATGGGCGAAGACTTTCGTCCAGGCGTAACAGGGAATAAAAAACGCCACGATGGTCATTACAATCCAACCAATCCACCAGAGGACCGGGTGTTCTTTGGATGTGCTCATGAGGCCTCCATTTTTTTAAGATCCTTGGCAAGGATTTCAAGGGAGGCGGACTCGCTTGAGTCGTAATAGCCGCGTGCATTCCCCTTTCCGTCTATCAGCACAAATCGAAGGCTGTGAAGGCCAGGATCCTGTTCTTCGGGTTTGATTAGGCGCAGGTCCGACTGGATGCGGTGGATCACGCCAAGATCGCCGGTAAGAAAAACCCATTTTTTGGGGTCAGCCTTGAACCGCTTCGCATATTCCATAAGCTTTTGAGGAGAGTCGTACTCCGGGTCGACACTGAATGACACAAGGTGCACGCCTGGCGGCAGGATCTTTTGAAGTGCGGCGAAGCGAAAGCTCATGGCAGGACATTGGTTTGGGCATCGGGTGAAGATAAAATCGGCGATCCACGGCTGTCCTTTAAGCGCGGAGGATGAAAAGTTCTCTCCGTTTTCCCGAATAAGGTCAAAGGGTGCGGTCGCTGCCAGGATGGGAAGGGTGGCGGGACCAGCAGGGATGCGTGCGCGAAGAATCGTGCGAGGGACCAGATAAAATAGGACACCAATAAAGACTATATTCACGATAAGGAGAAACCAGAGCATCGGACGACGGACGGTCCAGGTGGGGCTCATACCTTGTCCGCCACGAGTGAAACGATGAGTACAAATAAATAGATGAGAGAAGCGGTTACGAAGCGTTTTGCGCCTTCCAGATGCCGGCGCAGTAGGCGGATGGCGAGGCCTAGGAATATCACTCCCGACAAGACGGCAATTGCCAGATAGAGGTGTCCCGAAATGCCAACACGGAACGGTAGAAAACTCGCCAAAAAAAGAAGCGCGCTGAAAAGGATGATTTGTCGGCCGGTTTCTTCTCCGCTTTCATCTGTATCCGGCATCATGCGCAGCCCACCGCGTCGATAATCAAGTTTGTAGGTCCAGGCAATCGCGTAAAAATGAGGCAGCTGCCACAAGAACGCGAGGAGGAAAAGAGACGCTATTTGCACACCCAGAGACCCTCCCCCCGCGACCCAGCCGAGAACAAAAGGCAAAGCACCCGGAATAGCGCCGACATAGGTGTTGAGCGGTGTGATCCGCTTCAGAGGCGTGTAAATGAATACATAACTTAGAAAGATGAGCGCCCCTATCAGGGCTGTCTCCAAAGAGACAAAAAAGAGAAGCTCGAGGAGTCCGAGCGCTGAGACGACCCCGCCAAACCAAAGAGCGTGCGAGGGTTCTAGGCGGTTGCTTGGGATAGGGCGTCCGGCTGTACGTGGCATGCGAGCGTCGACATCACGCTCGAAGAACTGATTGAGAGCGTTGCCTCCCCCGCCCACTAGGAACGCACCAAGGAGGGTGTTCAAGATTCGAGCCGGGTCCGACCCTAAATGGGGTGCGAGAAGATATCCCGCAAGCGTGGTTGCCAGCGCAGCAAACGTGACGCGCGGTTTCATCAATTCCAGAAACTCAGTGGACGAGCTCATCTTTCCTTTAAAAAGGCGCTGTACACGGAAACAGAGCACAAATAAATTTGCGAGAATAAGCGCGCCGGTGCTCTGATGGGCGGTCGCGAATAGAACCTGGGCCAGTCGCGGCTCAACGGTCTTCTCCAAAAAGAATTTAAAAAAGTAGGTGCCGAGGCCCAGGAAGATCTGGCAGACCACGAGTGCGTCCAAAAGCAATATCTGACCGAGAAAAGAGCCGGTCAGGTCTTTTTCTCGGAGCATTTTGTAGTTCAAAAAAAACACATGCACGACAACGAAGAACGCAATAAAAAAATGCACAAGAAGCCCATGGCCTCCTGTGTGACGCACGACCGCGCCGGCGATGAGCTGGACGTAAACGAACGCGGTCGTTGTGAAGCAAAGGCGG
>JANNFA010000124.1:0-9783 GCA_031379345.1 Candidatus Omnitrophota bacterium
GCAGATCAAAGTCGTCGTCATCCGGGAAACGCGGGTGGAAGAGTTGGCTAAGTAATGATCAAGATCCTAGCCATTGGTGACACCTACGGTGAGCCCGGCCGCAAAGCGATCGAACTTTTTGTGAATAACATGAAGAGATCAGGCGAAGTAGATTTCGTCGTCTGCAATGCGGAGAACGCAGCCGACGGCTCTGGCATCACGGAGAAGATAGCACGCGAGCTTTTTCAGGCCGGATGCGACGTGCTGACTTGCGGCGACCACACCTTTGACAAAAGAAAAGACATTGAAGAGTTCTTGAAAAAAGACCCGCGCATTCTTCGTCCTGCGAATTTTCCGAAAGTGCTTCCGGGCACCGGCTCCACTGTTATCGAGTGTAAGGGGTACAAGATCGGCGTCATCCACGTGGCGGGACAAGTGTTCATGCGCTACCATTTCTCATCCCCTTTTCTCCAAATGGACGAAGAACTTGAAAAAATGAAACGCCAAGACGTAAAGACCATCCTAGTCGACATGCATGCCGAAGCAACGAGCGAAAAAGTAGGTATTTCCTGGTATCTCGATGGACGCGTGTCGGCTGTGGTCGGGACGCATACCCATGTGCAGACGGCGGACGAGCGCGTGACAAAGAAGGGGACCGCTTGCCTTACGGATCTGGGCATGACCGGACCTTATGATTCCATCATCGGCGCCGACAAAGAACTCATCCTTCAGCGATTTCTGACCCAAGTAAATGTTCGCAAGGAAGTGGCAAAGAACGATGTGAAACTGTGCGGCGCGATCATCACGGTGGACCCGCTCTCGGGCCGAGCCGTGAAGATAGAGCGTGTCCAGAAACTGGTACCCGAAACCGCCAAGGTTTAAATGGCCCTGAAATACGTCCTCGAAAAAGAGGCGACCCCTGCCGCCCAAAAAGCGCTCTCAGTCGCCGAAATCACGCGCAATATCCGTTTTCTTCTTGAGAAGGGTTTTACCAATGTCTGGGTGGAAGGCGAGATCAGTAATTTTAAAAGCCACTCCTCCGGGCACATGTATTTTTCCTTGAAGGACGACCAGGCACAGCTGGGCTGTGTGATGTTCCAGCGCGACAACCACTCCCTTTCTTTTGAACCTGTAGACGGCACCCAGGTCGTCTGTTTCGGACGCATTAGCGTTTATTCCCAGCGCGGCCAGTATCAGCTCTACGTGGAACGCATGGAACCGAAGGGGCTCGGCGCGCTGCAGCTTAAGTTTAAAAAACTTCAGCAGAAGCTCCGCGAAGAAGGGCTTTTCGACGAAGCCCGTAAACGACCCATCCCTTATCTTGCGCGTCGCATCGCCATCGTGACCTCTCAGGACGGAGCGGCACTTCAAGATATTTTAAACGTGCTCGACCGCCGATTTTCCTCGGCAAATATTTTGATATGCCCTGTGCCGGTCCAGGGCGCCCAAGCGGCGCCTGACATTGCGGCGATGATCGACCAGTTGAACGCTGAGAGCCTCGCCGATGTGATGATACTCGCACGCGGGGGAGGTAGTTTGGAAGACTTATGGGCCTTCAATGAAGAGAGTGTGGCGCGAGCAATTTTTAATTCCCAGATGCCGATTATTTCAGCCGTGGGGCACGAAACAGACTTTACCATCGCCGATTTTGTCGCCGACCTTCGCGCTCCGACACCGTCTGCCGCCGCAGAGCTGGTTTTACCGCGGCGTGAAGACTTGCTGGCGCGCATCGCGGAACTAAAAGGCCGAGCCGCACAGGCATTTCTAGCAGATATTCCGAATCGCTTTCAGAGGTTGGATGAAATAAGGCGAAGTCTCGCGGTACTTTTGAGAAACCAAGTGCAGTCCAAAAAACAGGCGGCCGCGCGGCTTGTCGGAAAACTCGACGTGCTTGGGCCGTTGGCGACGTTGAAGCGGGGGTTCAGCGTGACACTCAAACTTCCCGGCGAAGGGATCGTTTTGTCGGCGCATTCGGCAAAAACAGGGGATGAAATAAAAACGAAACTACATGACGGCTGGCTCAAGAGCCGTATCACGGAGGTCAATCCATGAGTGAAGTGAAGAAGGAGATAGAGTTCGAGACGGCGCTTAAAAAACTCGAGATCATCGTCGACAATCTGGAAGGCGGAGACCTTACGCTCGAAGCAGCGCTCAAGCAGTATGAGGAAGGCGTGCGTTTGGCAGACATCTGTTCCAAGCGGCTTTCTGAAGCTGAAAAAAAAGTCGAAGTCTTGATGAAGACGTCCGGCGGAAAAACAAAAAAGAAATAATGGACCACGAAAAATACTTTTTAAAAAAATCAGCAAAGGTGGAGGCGGCATTGGCGCGTTTTTTACCGCGCGCTAATGAGCATCCGGCCTCTTTGAGCCAGGCGATGCGATATGCGATACTTTCCGGCGGCAAACGCATCCGCCCTATTCTGACACTCGCCTCCTGTGAGGCCGTCGGCGGGAAGGAAGAGCAGGCGATGGCTGCCGCCTGCGCACTTGAGCTGGTGCACGGCTATTCCCTCGTGCATGACGACCTTCCATGTATGGACAATGACCTGATGCGGCGTGGAAAACCCAGTTGTCATGCGAAGTTTGGCGAGGTCACGGCTCTCCTGGCCGGGGATGCGCTCCTTACGAAAGCATTCGAGGTTTTGGCTCGTGACAAGGTGAAAGGGGAGGCCATCCAGTGGATTGCGGAAGCGATCGGGCACCAAGGCATGGTCGGCGGCCAGGCGTTGGACATAGAATTTCAGAACAAAGAGATGGACTTGCCCACCCTTGAGTTCGTGAATACGCATAAAACGGGCGCTCTTATCGCTGTTTCAACGCGAGTAGGAGCGTTTTTGGGGGGAGGAAGCCCCGCCGAAGTGAAGGCGCTTCACCAATACGGAAAGACGGTCGGCCTTCTTTTCCAGCTGACCGATGATATAATGGACGGTCAGGGTTATGCCAAGGCAATTGGCTCTCATGACGCGCGGGAAGAAGCGGCGCGGCTCCTGAAAAAGGCTAAACAGGCGCTCACCCCCTTTAAAGCCAAAAGCCATATCCTAAGCGCAATAGCAGATTTTGTGGCGAATCGTAAGAATTGACGGAAACCCAATGACTCTACTCTCAAAAATAAACAGTCCCGCAGACCTGAAAAAACTTTCAAAGCCGGAACTTTTGGAAGTCGCGGAAGAATTACGTGCCTATATCCTCGAGGTCGTGTCCAAGAATGGCGGCCATCTCGGGGCGGCACTTGGCGCAATCGAGCTCACTCTTGCGCTTCACACTTGTTTTGAAACTCCGAAAGACACGATTGTCTGGGATGTGGGGCATCAGGTGCACGCGCATAAAATACTCACCGGCCGCCGCGAGGCATTCAAAACTTTCCGCCAGGGTGGCGGCATGAGCGGGTTTTCTAACAAAGACGAAAGCGTCCACGACCCATTCACGACCGGCCATGCGGCGACCTCTATTTCGACGGCACTTGGGATCGCAGTTGCCAATCGTTTGAAAAACGGTGGAAAACCGGGACAGGCTCCTATTAAGGGGGCGGCTCGAGCGGTTGCTGTGATCGGCGACGCCTCGCTCTCGAGCGGCATGGCGCTGGAAGCCTTGAACCACGCGGGGCATCTGAACGAGAACCTCCTTGTCATCCTGAACGACAATGAGATGAGTATCTCAAAGACCGTCGGCGCCCTTTCACGCTATCTCAACAAGATCATCTCCAATCCCGTTTATAACCATTTTCGCAAGGACGTCACTTCTCTGATCCGCCGTATTCCCCGTTTTGGAAAGCAGATGGTATCCAAGGCAAAGAAAATCGATGAAGGGTTAAAACATCTTTTTATTCCGGGGCAGATATTCGAGGAGATGGGCTTTCGCTATTTCGGGCCGCTGGACGGCCACGACATTCACCAGCTTACCCATATCCTGCAGAATATTTCAAAGATAGAGGGGCCCATTCTTCTGCATGTGATCACGAAAAAAGGAAAAGGTTACAAGCTCGCGGAGTCCGACCCCGCCCGCTGGCATGCTTCCACACCATTTTGTGTCGAGACGGGTGAACTGACTGCAGTCTCAAAATCGCGCTCATACATGAAGGTTTTCGGGGAGACGGCAGTGAAGCTCGCTTCCCAGCACAAAGACATGGCGGCCATCACGGCGGCGATGTGCGAGGGCACGGGTCTTGTGGAGTATTCACAGAAATTTCCGGACCGTTTTTTTGACGTTGGAATCGCTGAGGAACATGGCGTGTCCTTCGCGGCTGGGCTTGTCAAAGCGGGCCTGCGTCCTTTTGTCGCCATTTACTCGACTTTTTTACAGCGGGCGCATGACCAAATATTGCATGACGTGGCCTTGCAGGAGCTTCCGGTGGTATTTTGCTTAGACCGCGCAGGCTTGGTCGGCGAAGACGGGCCGACTCACCATGGTGCGTTCGATATCGCTTATTTGAGAAAAGTTCCGGGGATGGCTGTGCTCGCGCCGCGTGATGGCCGAGAGTTGGAACGGATGCTCGAGTTCGCATATACGCACCGCTTGGGCCCCATCAGTGTCCGCTATCCACGCGGGGCCGTCGCCGAAGAAACGGGACTTGCGCTGAAGGATGTGACGCCTACTTCGATCATTCTTGGGAAGTCTGAACTTCTTAAAGAGGGCGCCGATGTTCTTTTTATCGCATTCGGCAGTATGGTCTACCCGGCTTACGAGGCGGCAGAGCTTTTGGAAGCCCAAGGCATCCATGCGACGGTGCTGAACGCCCGTTTTGCAAAACCGCTTGACGGGGAAGCGATCTTAAAGCATTCCCGCGGAAAAAAACTTGTAGTGACTATCGAGGAAGGGGCTTTGATAGGCGGTTTTGGAGACGCGGTACTGGAGCTTTTCGAAAAGGAAAAAGGCGAACGCCCTACCCTCAAGACACTCGGACTTCCAGATCGTTTTATTGAGCACGGAAAACGCGAAAAACTATTGGATTCTCTGGGACTTTCCGCGCCGACGATTGCGGCGCAGGTCACTGAACATCTAGGTGGGTTAAAAAAGAACGGTCAGCGAACGAGCGAGACCGCGTCGTTGATCTCTATTCGCTGACCTTCCTGCACATCTTTGATGTTGCAGGCGGCCATCACGTCACGGATCTCCAACACCGCCAGAGTTGCCACGGTCGATCCGCCCTTCTTCACCTCTAATAAGGTCCCATCCGCAAGATTGTCCACTTTTCCAAGGTCGACCACGACAAAGCCGTGCTCGTTATTGATAGCGAGCACGTGTCCTTCGGACTTTGCCACATGGGGTACGGGTGCTTCTTCGATCTGATTCTGCCGCATCGGCATTGCGCTCGTCGTCACGGCTCCAAGGTTTACCGTGTTCCACTCGTCTTCGATCTTTTGTTGCGCGGTTGAAACAGTCTCGGAAAGTGCAATTTTTGCGACGTTAATCTCGCTCATTTTTTCATTTGTGGTTTTAAAGATCCTCTCCATTTTTTCCTGGAGGATGCGATTCTGGTCATTTAATTTGCGCAGTTCTGCATCTTTCTCGCCGATCTGAGCACTCACTTCTCCTCGAGCGCCTTCCGGTGTGCTCGCGTCTACTTGTGCCTGGCTTCTTAGAAGCTCGATCTGTTTGGTCTTATTGATGAGCATCTCTTCGAGATAACTTTTTTCTTCTTTGACCGCACTCATTCGCTCCTCGATCTTTTTGAGCTGGAAAGCGAGTGACTCATTTTCTTTTTTCAATGCTTGAACAGTCTCTTGGAAGGTTTGGGTTTGTTTGGAGCGCTCATTTTGGCCGGACAAAAGCCCCTGATTTTCGGAGGAGAGTTTGTCTAGTTGGACTTGAAGTCTTTCGAAGCTGAGGCGGAGATCATGATTATTCTTGGAAAGCGTGCGGGTATCCCAGATAAGGCTCAGGGAGTAAAAAACAAGCGTGCCGATCAAGATCGACACAAAAATGGGACGCGGGTTTGCGTTATCCATAAAGGTTGTAGGAAGTTTAACAGATGTTTTGTTGGAAGTCAATGAAACCACTATTAGTTGCGTAAAAAATGGCCTTCCAGAAGGGTTAAAACACTAGTCCCTAGGAGATAGGATTCTCCTTTTTTCATGGGGCGGTGGACATTATAATGGAGCCTTATGGAAAAGGTCGTCATAGGGACATTTTTAGAACATCTGGATGAACTCAGGCGCCGTCTCTGGGCCGCTGTCATGGCGTTTCTGGCAGGCGCAGTCGTCTCGCTTTTCTATGCCGACCGTCTTCTCGAATTGGCGGTTGCGCCGGCCAAGGACCAGATCCAAACGCTCTATTTTTTTACGCCGGCAGATGCTTTTCTCGTGAAGATCAAGCTCGCACTCTTGTCGGGACTTTTTGTTTCATCCCCGGTGGTTCTCTGGCAATTGTGGCAATTTTTGTCTCCCGCGATGCGCCCTGCCGAAAGAAAAACAGTGGTTCCCTTTGTCCTGTTCACGTCATCTTTGTTTTTTGCGGGGGCGGTATTCGCGTTCCGCCTTGTATTACCCGTGGCGCTAAAAATGCTGGTTGGTATGCAGACGGAGTTGCTTCGTCCGATGCTTTCAGCCAATGAATACCTTTCCTTCGTGTCACTTCTTCTTATCTCATTCGGTGTTGCGTTCAATCTCCCTGTGTTTATCCTGATTTTGGCTTGGACGGGTGTCGTGAATGTGCGCATGCTGAATCAGTTTCAGCGCCAGGCGATTGTGCTGATATTTATTGCCGCTGCGATCCTGACGCCTGGACCGGATATCGCCAGCCAGCTCATGCTTGCCGTGCCGCTTCTGGTGCTTTACGAGGGAAGCGTTCTGGCGGCGATGGGCATGGATGCATTTCGGAATAAAAAAGAGAAGGTGCTGGCATGATTTTGCGGGCTCTCCTTGTCTTGCCGCTTCTGTTAATTTTTGCGTATTCGATCTTTGCCGGCATCAAGTACACGCGTCTTATCAGCAGTATTTTTTTAGACCTTGTTTTCCGGCCTTCGCCCGACACCGTCGAAGGCTCGCGCGGCGAGAGGATCACCATCCTCGATTCTTCCGACCGAGAGATCCAGGCGCTCTTTTTGGAGAAAAAAGGCTCGGACCGCGTCATGATCTTCTGTCATGAATCGGGTTCTGCGAAAGAATCATGGGAAAAATACGCATTCTTTTTTCCTGATCTGGGCTATCACGTGCTGAGCGTGGACCTCTCAGACATCCCGGAGGACCCCGTTTCGAACGCGCTCTTACAATGGCCCTGTAAAAAGGAGGTGGACCGTCTTGTGACCGTCATTCGCTGGACGAAGAGCGCTATTTCACAACGTGCCCGTGTGGTTCTCTTCGGCATCTCAAACGGAGCGGACTTGGCGCTTTCCGCCTCTTTCCGCGAAAGCTCGGTTGAAGCGGTGATCACGGACGGACTTTTTTCGATGAAGGAAATATTCCGTGATTATATCCGCCGCTGGGCGCCAATGCTGGTGAGACCCAATTTTTTTGGAGAGAAATACCCATTTTGGGTCGTCGATATTTTTGCACGGTTAGGGTTTTGGTACAGCCAGCGCCGCGCGGCGCATAAGTTTGTCGATGTGGAAGACTTGCTTCGCAGAAAACATGTCCCACTTTTGATGATCCATGGGGAGAAGGATGATTATGTACCGGTCAGTCACCAGAAAGTCTTGGAAAAGATCGAAGGTCGAAAGTCGGCAGGACGTTTTGTCGTGCAGGCGGCTGGCCACAACGAGGCGGTGGTGCAGAGCCCCCGAGGCTATGAGGAGCAGGTAAAGGCGTTTCTCGCCCGCGCGGTCCGGTGAAATACTTAAGTATTTTTTTAGGCATCTTTTTTTTATTTTCTCCTTCGGCGTTCGCCTCCCAAGAGGAAATCTCGAGTTTTTTTTCGCTTCTCGCCGAAAGTGCCCAAGCCTATGAGGGTGTAAAAGACTATAAGGCGGTCTTTCTGAAACGGGAAGAAAGCCAGGGAGTTCTTGGCGAGCAAGAGACCCTTTTTCTCAAGTTCGAGAAGCCGTTTAAAATATTCCTTCATTGGTTTGACACCCACCGCAAGGGTCTGCAGGTGCTTTATGAGCGCGGCCGCCACGACGGTAAGCTCGCTATCCATCAACCGGGTCTGCTTTTGGGTTTGGCGCCCGTCATTTTTCTTGAGCAATCGAGTCCCTGGGTGCGCGAAGGCAGTGAGACACACGACATTGAAGACGCGGGGATTGGAAATTTTCTACAGGATCTTTCAAAGAGCGCGAAAAAAGGCGTTTCCGAGGGAAAAATAGACGTCAAACTTTCTCAGACAGACGCGGGGACCGAGACCGATGTCACATTTCCAGGCAGCTTAGATGGCTCGGGGTATATTGCTTCGCGTGTGGAAACATTCTTTGATGCCAAAACGAAACTTCCAATTCGCATGCGCTTATACGATTGGACAGGAAAGGTCACCGGTGTGTATGAATACAAGGACCTACGTCTGAATGTCGGCGCCGAAGATTCCGAGTTCAAGAAAATCGCGGAAAGAAAGCTCTACAAACTTTTCGTGCCTGCCTCCAAAGTCATCCAAAAGAACAATTTCAGCGCCCACCCGGCCTCGTTGCGGTAATCAGTGCAGATCGCCGCGCCACTCCGAGCGGCCTTTAAAGAGAATCCTTCCCACACAGACCAATAGCAGCCAGGTCATCACGACGGAAGCCACTGGATGAAGAAATGCATACCAGGGATTTGTCCGTAAAAGCCGATTTCCCACAAATCGCGAACCGATGATCCACGCGCAGACGGTCGCGCTTAACCAGAAGAGAATAGGACTAAAAGACGGGTTTTCGGTGAGCCAGAATATTTTTTCAGTCCCAAGAACGATAAAAGGAAATATTGAGAAAAAAAGAAACAGAAATATTTTGTGAATAATAGGAATGATATTTTTTTCGAAGAGATGGATGAAAATGCGCGTCCAGCCTTTGAATATCTGCGCGAGCGAGGTATACATGCGCGTGGAATAGAGAAGCGTCCCATTCAGAAAAAGCACGGAATAGCCCGCAGCTTTCACCTTCTTTGCGAGCTCAACGTCTTCAATAACCTCATTTTTTACAGACTCATTTCCGCCGATGGCTTCATAGATATTTTTTTTAACCAGAATGAACTGGCCATTTGCGAGGACGGTTTTGGAGCCCGGTTCGTTCAGCTCAGCTGTCTTAAACCAAAGCGCGAGGCTCGAGACTGCCAAAGGTTGGACCGTGTTTTCCCAGAATGTACAGCATTCGACCTGCGGCGCCAGCGTAAGGAAGTCCGCATTTTTCTCGACGGCGGTCGTCAGTGACGAACGCAAGCAGTGCGCCTCATGGGTCGTATCGGCGTCGGTGAAGAGCAAACGCGTGCCGGAAGCCGCTTTTGAACCCACCATCATTGCGTGATTTTTGCCGGTCCAGCCCTCAGGGAGTTTCTCGACGCGGATGAGCTTGAGAGGGACCGGAGAGAGTTTTTTAAAATTCTCAACAAGATGCCCGGTGCGGTCGGTCGAACGGTCATCCACGACGATGATCTCATAATCCGGGTGGTCTTGCTTGATGAGGTGAGAAAGACAGTTGCCGATGTTTTTTTCCTCATCGCGTGCAGGGATGATGACGGAAATTTTTTCACGGATGGAGGCAGCCGACGAAGGAAGAATAGGAGGATTTTTTGTGCGGAACTTTTTCATCCACATCGCACGACGGACCCATTCAAGAAAAACGAAGGCAAGCGCGATCGCGACGTCCAGATCAGGAAAGCGAATAACCACCGTCCGCAACCAGTGTTTGACCGGAGATCCAGTCGGCGTCGGAGGAGAGTAAGAACGAAATGACGCGCGCGATGTCCTC
>JANNFA010000224.1:0-8076 GCA_031379345.1 Candidatus Omnitrophota bacterium
GAGGAGGCGCAGGCGCGACTGAACGCGGTCGCTGGGAGTCTTCGGGAGCATCTGGAAAAAGCGGGGATTCCGGCATCAGTCCCTAATCCTCGAGTAAAGTCATTACCGAGTTTTTTTGAAAAATGGAAGATCAGAAAAAAATATGAAGCAAATGACATGCCGGACATGATGGGACTTCGTGTTGTGCTCGACCGCAAGGCTAATGAGCCTGATGAACGAGTCATGTTAGCCCGTGTTGAGAAGAGTATTTTGGAATGGGCCGAAGAATCCACCAAGCCGGTGCCCGACAGCGAGTATTCGTATGCATTTGAAAAAAAACCTCACGGGGCCAGACATCTGGATCGAAATGTGGAGATGCAACCATCCTTCGGTTTTGTGAATAGGTTGGTTCGCATGGAAGTTCAGCTGATGAATCAGCAAGTTTATCAGGCCTATTATATCGGGGATGAGTTGACTCGGGCGCACCACATGGCGAGCTTGACCAATCTATTGAGCGGTCTCCTGAAAAATTTTGATTACTTTATCAACACGGATTCTCGACAGGCTATCAAGGATTCAGTATCAGCTCGTTCGTATGATGCCCGACCTTTGCCCCCCTTAAGCGATAGCCCAGTTGATAATTACCAGAGCCAGAGAGAAAAGATCATCGGGCGCGCGTATGTTCCGGTTTATTTATTAAATGCGAACGGTGTTGTCAAAGAAGAGCATTTTGTTGAAACCGCCAATGGAGCCCTATCCTTTGACCTTTTGACGCAAATGCGCGACCGACAAGACGTGATTCACGGATTCGCTATTCTGGATGACAGTTACCATTTTGCTGGAGCGATTCCGGCAGAAGATTATTCCAGTCTACGCCCAATGGGTTCGATGGATGCCATCAAAAACCTGGATCGTATTATCGCGATCACCGACGAAGCGCCGGAGAACCTTCTCAGGCATTTAGGTGTTTTTAATAGAAACGAAAAAAATAGGTTTAGGCCCTATAAAACCGTTGCCGGGGCGTTCAACGATTTTGATACTAGGAGCTTGATTGGCGCAAGTGATTTGAGGATAGGCAGAGCCATTGTTTGGGGCCAGATAAAAAATTTAGATCTATCGGACGATAAAGCCAGCAAGTTATTGGCTGATTTCTCCCTGGATCTGGGTTTAATGAGAATCCAAGACCTGTATAGTGCGGTTGGAAATGGGCTCTACTCAAACGACCGCTTCAAAAACGAGTTTTTTCAGTACGTGGAGACACAGCAGCAGAAATTGCCAGATCTGTTATTAAAATCGGGCGCACGCCTTGCCGGTGACAGCCACCTTTCGGCCGATAGAAGCTCCGATTATGAGGAGCTTATCCGGGTGATACAAATTTTTAATGAAAATACGAATGAGAATCGAGCCGCAGCGAAAGCGCTTTATTTGAATGAATATGCGAAGGATCAGATATCAGCTCAGGTCAATAATCCACGGATCTTTTCTTATGCGGATGGGCATATTAATTCTGTTCTGGACGAAAAGAGGGTTTGGAGCGCCGTAGGGGCGTGGGATGTTTATCAGCAGGGATTGTTTAAGGTGAGGACATATCTTTCTGAGGCGCGGGATGAGCAGGGTCGTGATCTATTCGCCCCCCAAGAGCAGGAGCTTATACTTCGGTCTTATGTCCTTTCGTTTGTGGCTCATCAATTCTTTTCTTTAAAGCCAGACAATCGTTTTAGACGCGCCTCTTTTGGAGAATACAAAATCCCCTATATTGTTCACCCGGTAGATGTGGCAGTGAGTTATTTCAATGAGTTCGCGACTCATATGGAATCTCAGGGAGGGCCAAATGACGCCATCGCGATTGCGACGGCCTTATTGCATGACACTCTGGAAGATACACGCCTGCAGAATCTCTCACCGCAAGAGCTAGGTCTTCTTTTAGGGCATTCACAGGCAGGAGATGTATGGAAGTATGTGGCTATCTTGTCTAAAAAAGACAATGAGGATGACCGGGTCGTCTATCGCAGAATGTTGGATAGCGTCGAGGCTATCGGAGCGTCGGCGGTAGATGCATACCGGAGGCTCTTGGTGGTAAAGCTTGTCGATAAATTATCCAGCCGCCGATTGGACCTGGATCTGATTCCTAACGGCCATTTAACACCACACAATGCCAGAGAAATATATTCTGTATTGTCCGAACTGGGCAACATCACAAAGTATTTTACGAATTATATCTATCGTACATCCGACAAGGCTTTGCAGCAGGCGGCTATCTATTGGACTGAGCAATATTTGGCGATCTATCGTGTACAAGAAAAACGATTAGCTTTCCCATTAAAAAATCGATTTCCCTCCAAAGCCTTGAAGCCGGCATCCGTTTGGATCTCAGACTCAGAAAAAGGTATTTGGAGCACGGAGGCGTTTCGCGGCCAAGGCCGTTTCCGGCTGGTCGAGTTTTCTAAATTAACCCCTCAAGAAAGAGATCTGTATTTTCCCGCATATTGGCGGATCATTCGTGAGGCTTTTCCGCGTCACTGGCAGGCCGATTTTTTGCTTCACCCCGAGGAAACGAGAAGGATGCTGGAAAATGACACAGAGCCGCTTCGCGCGGTTTTGGCGCTCGAAGCAGCCGATCCGGACAACAAGGATTCTTTTACATCCGTCGCGGGAGGGTACCTTTATAACTCCCATTTCCATACCTTGGATGCTATTTCTGTGAGGCTCGAGACTAGAGGTTATGGTGCGATGCATGTCCTCATTCAGCATTTAAGGGAAAACTGGCTCGAGACCGTCGACGAGATCCGTCTTCTGACGCTGCCGGTCACGCTAGAAAACAAGATCGATGCGGCCAGCGGGTATGTGGTGCTGCCTCTCAAGGATCCTCGGAATGTGCACACCATCGAAGATATTCTTCGAGTCGGACGAACCATTCGATTGCAGGAACCCAAAAACCAGCATCCCGAACCCCTTCTTCTCAGCCACATGCAATGGCAAGGAAACGATGAAATCGATAAGGAAATCATACGAGAAGTACTCTCTACCGCTCAGTTTGATAAAGCTGTTTTTGATAGTGCATCCGCAGAATTGGGATTTACGGTGAGCGAAAAAAATCTTTCGGGGCCTATCGATGTGCAGCCTCTTTCGTCTTGGGCCGACCCCGCTTTGGGCTCTGCGGAGCGCGATCATGCGATCTACCGGCTTCGGTTTGTGTTCAAGAGGGATTCTAAAGGGGACAGCGTATACAAATGGTCTGCCATTTTGAATTGGCCCGTTGGGAAAGCCGAGGAAATGAGCAATGCATTCGCATCATTTTCGGCATTTGCCGCGATGGGCCGAGGAAGCGTTCTGGGGCTTGCTGTCCCAAGATCCTATGGCTCTTGGGAGCTCCCGAATAGGACTCGAGTCTATTTCGAAGAGGATGTTTTTCCAAAAGGAAAGAGTTTCTCCGATTATCTGGGAGAAAAATTAAGTACTGAGCCCATCAAAGGATCCGATGGCCGAGTTTCGCCGGAGCTTTTGAAAAATTGGCTTGCTCGATCAGATAGGAATATCGCATCAGAGATCAACGATTGGATTAAGAAAATAGTGAATCTGTATGTCTCGTTGTGGATCGAGAAGGGGTATTTATTTACAAGTAGCTTTTTTGAAGACATCAAAATAAGCGGTAACGATAAATTTCAGATACGTGTGCACAATCGCCGATATATAAAACCATCCGAATCGCCCAAAGAATTTATTGAAGTGATGGCGTCCGGTGTTTACGGAAAAATATTGGAAGGGCCCGACTTGATCAGGATTATGCGTTCAGAGACTAGAAAGGCCATCAATTTCTACACGGCGCAGATCCGTGCGGAGCGGGCCAGTCTCCCGCGCTCGTCACAGATTATACGTTTGAGAGAGGCGCGAAATCGCGCAGTGGCATTGCGGAGATCTTTGAAATCATACTCCGGCGCGAGGTTGGCGGAAGAGGCAGACGAGGCAAAGCTCTCCTGGGAATCGGATCCCGCGAATGACCCTGAGGCTGAAATAAATGTCCTAGAAGTTTTGCAATTGCTTGAGGGTCATGGAATTTTTGTCGGAGATTTTCTCAATGATAGCGAGGGCCACAAGGTCTATCGGCGCGTGGTCGAGGAGACCGTCAATCTAGAGGGCGGAGTGGATGCGTTGGGTCGACTGCTGGATATTCTCAGTGAAAGCCACATCGTCTGGGATAGCGAATGGAAACAGTCAATGAAGACGGCATACCTTGAGATGCTGCACCAGATAATCAAGCATGACTCGAGAGCCTCTTCCGTAGAAACGGCATCGCGGATATTAAAAAAGTTTTTTGATCACCAAGTTTCCTTTTCTAGGATTCCCCAACCGGGTCTTCCAAGAGACTTCAGTGATCATCTACAGCGAGAATTTATGACGGGAATTGCGGGTTTGAGTATTCGCGGCCCAAGGATATTAGGCCCTATTCAGGACGTGTTAAATCAGTATTCACCATCCAGAAAAAATGCCAATACTTTCCAAATTAGCTTTCCGCTTATTTGGCGGTTTATTCTTGCCGAATATCATGCGCCCGGAACGCTGACTGCGAAGCATCAGGTTCAGCTTTCGCAGAATTACTTCCATTCTAAGGTACACAAAGATGACATCCTGCGGCAGATGGCCAAGGATAAGGTTTTTACGTCTTTCCTGGATCCCAATTTTATGGAGATGTATTGGCTCGAGCGACAGGCGGAGAATCCGATTTATTCATCAGTCGCTAAGGTATTGGAGCGCGCGCCGAAGGATATCCTCGCCGAACTTGAGGGGTCAGGCCTTCTAGGGAAAGATGAAATAGCTGGCGCAAAAAACCTCATGAATGTCATGAACAATATTTATGACAAGATGGGTTTGAAAGATATCAATTACCACAACCACGCGCATAGTTTGGCGGTGGCGTTCGCAATGCTGAAGTTATCCAAAGCCTCGGGCCTTATTGAAAATTCGAAGGACCTCAAGATTGTTTTCCTAGCTGCACTCTTGCATGATTTTCATGTACGCAATGCGTTCATAGAGTCATCCGATGGAAAGAAAGAGGGCGCAAAAGCATCGGTGACGGAGACGCTGCTTCAGCTAAGAGATTTGCTTGGTTTGAAAACTGATTTACTTGAGGAGCCTCATGAAGACGCGTATCGAGCACTAAAGATCAAGGGAAGTTTTGGGATGGAATTAAGAGCCGCCACGATAGCCTTTGTTGGAGCGGAGGATTTCGGGACAGTCTATCAGGAGGTCGAAACGCTCATATTGAGGACGGATTATCCATTTAATGCTGTCCGCAAGGCTAGATACGATGAGGCGCTGGGCCGAGCAGAGGAGTCAAAGCGTGCACGGTTTGACCAGTTGGCGATATTGTTGGCGAAGGGAGCGGACCAATTCTCTGGTTTCTGGATGTACTCGAAAGAGATGTACGAAACAGAGATCATGTCTGGACTGACAGCGGAGGGCCTCACAAGTTCCGCGAAAAACAATATTGATAGTTTTATTGTGCCGGTAGTATTGCCCGGCCTGGCTATATTGCAGGGCCTTCCAGATAGTTATAAAGAAAATCTTTATGCGAATTTACTCGCCTTCTCTGCGGACGGTAGTATCCTACCGAACCAACTCGCTCAAGCGCGGCAGGATTTATTTGGGAATTCTGGGGCAAGGCTGGCGGTCGGTGGTATGAATCAAGATTCGTTTGAAAACTTGAAAGATGAGATTGCCCGCGTTCTGAATGTGCATCTTGATGAGTTGACGCGATGGAATAAAATCCACGTGCGAGTCCCGGGTATTGCCGACGATGAGGTAAAATTTTCCCCTAGAGGCGTAAATATCGCTGAGAGGACCGCCCTACATGTCGCGAACGCGGTGAGACTTCTCAAGATTGGTTGGTTTCCTTCTTCTGGGCCTAACATTTCCAGATGGGATGTTCGATTTCTTAGCCATGAGCAGGTGATTCAAATCGAGCCGTTGGATATCTTGAAAACGGGGAGAGGTTCATTGGCCGCAAGCACAGGAAAAATCGCGACCTTAGACTTTGAAGCCCCTCCAGGAAAGCCTATTCCGAACATTAAAAAATCCGAACAGGATGAGGCCAGGGTGATTTTATCCGGGGTGCTCGAATCGATGAACCATACGATCAAAGATGACGATCTTAGGAGTGCCCGGGGCCATGTGAGCGCAGCGTGGGGGCCGCAGACTTATATCGAGTTCGCGCTGTATCAGGATGTTTTAAAAGGCGAAGAAAATATCACAGCGGCTCTTGAAATCCTTCAAAACCGTTCGGAAAAAACACCGCTGATTGATTCCTGGATTACGCATTTAAACCATGTCCACGGGATTTTGAAGACCGTACTGCATCGATATGATTCCCCGTCCCCGTCTGGCGCTCGGTTGGAGGAAACTGAAGCGGCCGACATGGTTGCCTTAGGTGATTGGATGGATGATTATGTGCAAATAAACCGAAGAAATCCAAATAATTTCTTCAAAAATGGAGATCACAGTCAGCTGAAAGGTACGTTCAATGTGCTCGTCCAGTACGAGGGCAAGACCCTTCTCGACAGTAGTCAAAAACCTCTCAGTGCCGATTGGAGGAGCCTCTCCTTTCCCAGAGGCTCCACCGTCCGCCTGCCAGCTATTTTACGTGAGCTACAAATCTATCGCCCCCGCTCACCGTCCCGCCCCGTCCTGCGAAGTTCAAAGAGCAAAGCAGGAGCGAGGTTAGCGCAGGATGAAGCGCAAAAATATACAGCGGAAGAGATCCGCGAAGGCAAACCCTGGATGGATGCTCTGGATGATCCATGGACAACCGATAACGCCGAAAGTTTTATCGACTCCTTGTTCATGGGCAGGAAAGAAGCGTTCGGTTTGAGCTATTACCCGCTCACGCCAAACGCGGCGGCGGTGGATAGGATCCTGAACAAACTAAGACCGCTGTGGGAGAAGGGCCGATCTGCGCAGGTCTTAGGAAATATGAACTATTTTGTATCCAAAGCTAGTTTAAACACCACCAATGTAACCGAATTGGCGCAGAACGCTCGGGTTATCAATGCCCTGACCGATCCATACGATATCCTGGTGTACCAGTTAACGACCCATGCCGCTCATTTGAGAAAGTACAAACCACATTCAGAATTGGCCGGCGAGAACATGGCGAGTTTTAGGCATACGTTTATTGACAATGAACTATTGATGGCGCATGCGGCGCGGTTGTTCAGGTTGTATGCCTCGATGGATCCCGAGCGGCTCAAAGAACGTGTTCAATACAATGCGTTTCCTGAGGTTTATCAATCGCGGTCCGACGACGGCATTCTCATGACTGAAGGCATTGAGCGCAGGTCCATGCTCCTGCAAGCATTAACCGCTGCGCTGGATCCACGGATCTATCCCTCAAAGAACAACTTGTATAAAAAGGCGCGGTATATCCCCGAGGAGCACGCCTGGTTGTCCCGCGCGCAGGCGATGAATACCCTGATGGCACTTGGAGTTGAGAAAAGGGAACTCATCATGACGCTGAATGATATTCTAAATCGGGAATGGTCGGAATGGGGATTGAGAGCCTCATCCGCGGTGAGTATTCGCCGATCGATCCAGAATGATTTAGAGAAATTAGTATCGTCGGATGGACCGTCGGCAATCCGTGATGCGCAAAATGCGCCGATACGCTCCTCCAAATCCTATGGAGCTCGGTTGGCGAAAGGTTTGTCCAAGGAACAAAAAGGAATTCGTAGTCGTCTCTCGGCCTACTTGGCTGACAACGGTATTTCACGCCAGGATAGCAACGTCATTGCTCAGGGGCTTCTTCGAATGGACGAGGATGCTATCTACGGGCTTTCGCGGGATCAGTGGATCAATAATGAACAGGCCAGGGCTTTAAGTGCGCTCAGCCGGCAGTACCCCGACGAGAAAATGTTTTTGAAACTGACCGCAGATGAGGATTTTGCCGAAAAAATAAAAAACATGCGACTAAAACCGGGGAACCCATTCTCAGGCGCGAGGCTGGCGTTCTCGAATAAAACGTCGCAGGACGCCACAAGACCCTATGACCACCTTATTTTGGATCTCGATGGCGTGATATTGAATACGATCCGGGTTAACCGAGAA
>JANNFA010000228.1:0-5342 GCA_031379345.1 Candidatus Omnitrophota bacterium
GAAGATCTGAAAACCCCCTGAATCGGTCAACACAGGTTTGTTCCAACTCATAAATTGATGCAGGCCGCCCAGATCCCCTATGAGCTTCTCGCCGGGACGCAAAAAAAGATGGTACATATTCGCCAGTACGATCTGCGCGCCGGAATCGAGGAGCTCATCTTTAGAGATGGTCTTTACCGTCGCTTGCGTCCCGACCGGCATAAAGACAGGCGTTTCGACACTGCCGTGAGCCGTCTCCAAAACCCCAGCTCTCGCACCACAATTTGTATCTTTATGGACTAATTTAAACATATTTCAGGGTCATAGGATAAGCGTGGCGTCGCCGTAGGAGTAAAAACGATATTTTTTCTCGATGGCGTGATCATAGACTTTTTTTCTTAGGGGCTCCCCCATAAATGCCGACACAAGGAGAAGCAGGGTCGTCTTGGGGAGATGAAAATTCGTGATAAGATGGTCCACGATCTCGAAATAAAAAGGGTCCCGAATATAAAGGTTGGTTTCGCCCTTGCCGGGCACAAGTTTTTTTTTGACCACGCATGTTTCCAAAACGCGGAGCGTGGTCGTGCCCACGGCCCAGATGCTTCGCTTCTCTTTTTTGGCCAGATTGATCCTTTCGGCGGTCTCCGGAGTGAGTTCGAATCGCTCGGAATGCATCTGGTGGTTCTCCAGGTCTTCCACAGGCCGAAAAGTACCATAACCGACGTGCAGCGTGACAAAAAGAACTTCGACGCCCCTGTCCCGCAGGCGGGAAAGAAGCTCCTTGGTAAAGTGAAGTCCGGCTGTGGGAGAAGCCACCGCCCCTTCTTTTTCCGCATAAACGGTCTGATAGGTGCTTTCATCTTCCTTCCCCGGCTCGCGCTTGATATAAGGAGGCAGCGGCACGGTCCCCTGAGCCTCTAGCCATTGCCGCACTTCAGGGATTGAAAGCTCTAAAAGGGCCATCCCGTCTTTGTCGCGTCCCGCATACACTCCTTCAACCCCCGCAGGAAACTCCACAACCTGCCCCTCTTTTAAAGCGGGCTGGATAAGGCATCGCCAGCGGCCGACAGCATCCTGGTCACCCAGAAACAGAGCGTCTACTTTTCCGCCGGTGCCCTGCTTTTTCCCCAAAACCCGCGCCTTAAAAACCTTGGTGTTGTTCAGCACCAGAACATCGCCCGCTTTGAAATACGAAAGAACATCCGTAAAAACCCTGTCCTCGAGATGATCTTCTTTGCGGTGAACCACAAGAAGACGAGACGCGTCGCGTGCGTCGAGAGGTTTTTGGGCGATAAGCTCTTTGGGGAGCGGGTAATCCAGATCGGAAAGATTCATGTCAACGGCGGGAATCGCGAACTACGGAAGAGGGATAATAAAAAGAAAGGATCTCTTTGAACGATTTTCCAAGCAGAGCCTGCCCAAGCGTTCCCCACTGACACAAACCCACTCCATGGCCCCAACCCTTTCCATGAAACTCGGCAATGTCTTCTTTCGTCTCGACGGTAAAATCCGTGCTCTTCATCAGCTCTCCCCCGACCCAAACACGGAAATCCTTCGCGGCAACAACCGCCTCGCCCTCTGTCCCGGTGATCTTGATGCTTCCCACACGTTCCGAGGGCGTGCGTGTCACCGGCTCTAGCTTTAGGATGCGTCCGATAACACGGCCATTTCGGCGCAGATCGTCCTCAATAGTCGAAAGAGGCACTTTCGCCTGCCAATAAAAGTGCGGAGAAATGCGGCAAAAACTACATTTTACACCTCCGGCGATAGGCGGCAGATTGATACTCCATAACTCCTGTGCACCGGCCGTGACACCCGCGCAGGTGGCGTGAAAATAGGCCGGAAACGGCTTGCCGTCATAAGTCAGTATCTGGCCGGCGGTGCGGTCCACTGCCTTACGTGTTCGGTAGCGTTCCGTCGTGCTTCCACCGTATACCTGCGAGCTGGTGCTGCTTTTTAAATCATACGGGGCCGACTTGCTCACCTGCGCCTGATACACCGCATAAGTGCGAGCCGCGATCGCTTGCGCTTTCAAGGCCTCCATGGGCCACCAGGGAGCGACTTCGTGATGGAGAACTCCATAGAGATATTTTTCGATATCGAGACGATTGATGGCGTTCAGGGATCCGCCCTTTGTTTTAAAAACGCTGATATTTCCGCGAAAACGCGATGGACCCAGATAGAGGTCGCGGTCCGAGGCGGGCTCGATCAAAAGCCCTTCCGCAGCCCACTCCTCAGACCCCAAGCGAAGACCTCTCGAAGTGGGTGTTAAGCTCACTCCCTGGAGGCTCTGGCCGGTTTTAGCGACTTTATTGGAAGGAAGCACGCGAAGAGTGTACTTGCCTTTGATGGTGACGCTCAGAGAAGGGCGGTCTTCGGCGACAAGCACACGTACAAAAAAAACCCCGCTGCCCGCTTCCAGCCTGGATGAGGCCAGAATCAGTATCGAGGAGATGGCAAAGAATGCGAAAAAATAGGGAGATTTTTTAAAAAAGAGACTCACGCGAGGTCTTTGAGATCTTCAGGTGTTTGTAAGCAAGGGGGGTGGCTTCACGGCCGCGTGAGGTGCGCTTTAGAAATCCACTTTTCAAAAGATAAGGCTCGACCACATCCACAAGCGTATCAACCTCTTCATTCAGCGTCGCGGCCAAAGCCTCCACGCCCGCCGGGCCTCCGCCATAGGAGCCAATGAGAGCGTGCAACATTTTCCGGTCCAGCGAATCCAATCCATCCCGATCGATGTCGTGACTTTCGAGCGCTTGCGTCACCACGCTCGGATCGATCCTATCGTGGGATTTGACCTGCGCCCAGTCACGCACGCGGCGTAAAAGCCGGTTAGCGATGCGCGGCGTGCCTCGTGAGCGGCGTGCCAGCTCCAGCGCCGCCTCCGGGGCGATGTTGATCCCGAGTATCTTCGCCGAACGCTCTAGGATACTGCGCAAATCTTCGGGCTCATAAAAATCAAGGTGGAATGAAAGGCCGAAACGGTCGCGCAAGGGAGAGGAAAGCAAGCCCTGTCGTGTCGTCGCCCCTATCAGGGTGAACCTTTGCAGAAGGAACGGGATGGTCTTGGTGTAGACGCCTTTGGCGGCACCTTTGACCGCGTCTCCCACGGTAAAATCGATGCGATAGTCTTCCATGGCCGGATAGATGAACTCTTCCACGGTCTTGGGAAGCCGGTGGATCTCATCGATGAAAATAATATCACCTTTTTCCAGATTGGTGAGCATCCCGACCAGGTCCCCGGGGCGCTTGATGGTGGGGCCGCTTGTGACCACGATCTTGGCGCCCATTTCATGTGCAATGATATGCGCGAGCGAGGTCTTCCCCAAACCGGGAGGTCCCGAAAAAAGAACATGCTCGAGAGATTCTTTTCTTTTCTTAGTGGCTTGGAGCGCGACGCGGAGGTTTTCTTTCAGGCGCTCCTGCCCCACAAAATCTTCGATACGTGACGGACGGAGCGACACATCGATGACGCCGTCCATGTCCTCGGCACCGATGCGCACCACGCTCGCACGTTCGAGAGAGACTTTCTCGCGGCCTGGCGAGAGGTTACTTGGTTTCTTTTCTTTGTCTGTATACTTCATTCAGGATTTCCTCGGCACTGGAGAGATCCGCCTTACGCGCGAACGCTTTTTGGAGCATCTCCCTCGCCTCTTCTTTTTTATACTGCAGCTGCAACAGAACTTCGAGCGCTTCCGCCGGGGCGTCTCCGCCGGGGCCGTCGGAGGCCTTGCCCTTCTGGGCGCCGCTCAATCCAAGCGCGCCGTGCATGAGGCCAAATTTTCCCATCTTTCCCTGGAGTTTGGCAATAATTTCCTTCGCGCGCTGTTCGCCGATACCCGGCAGCGATTTCAAAAATGGCAGATCCCCCGCATCGATGGCCTCGGCGATGTCCGGGATGGGCGGCTTCAGGGCCTTCACGGCGGCTTTGGGGCCTACTCCGGAGACAGTGATGAACTTTTCAAAGAATTCTTTCTCCACGCGATTTGAAAAACCGATAAGGATGGGGATGCTCTTGGAAGGGTCCGACTGGTGATAGTGGTAGGTGACGAGAGAAACCTGCGCATCCTTTTCAAGCTTGCCATCCAAATTTCGAAGCACAGAAGTGGGGATAAAAACCTCATAGCTGATGCCGGAAACGTTGATGGAAAGCGCATTGTCCGTCAAGTGGTCGACGATCCCTGTGATCTGGCTTATCACTTCGTTCCTCGCAATGACAGTTTCAGTTGTGATGCATAGGCGATCGCGACGGCCAGCGCGTCCGCCACATCCGGCGGCTCGGGGATCTTTTTCAATCCCAAAAGGTGCTGGACCATGTTCTGGATCTGCGGCTTGCCCGCATGCCCGTGACCCGCCAGCGCCTTTTTGACCTGCGTCGAAGCGACGCTCTCCAACGGCACCTTGTGGATACCCGACAAAAGACAGACCACTCCGCGAGCGTGCCCCATCAGAATGGCCGTGGCCGGATGCCCATAATGCGCATACAGCTTTTCGATGACCAGCACATCCGGTTTTTGCTCTTCAATAAGAGCGGATAACGATATATAAATTTTTCGCAGGCGTTCCGCGATACCCGATTTTTCGTTCGTACGCACGACGCCGGCCTCCAGAACGTCCATACGCGGCAGTACCGACTTCGACGGAAAGACGTCGATCAAACCGTACCCGGTGACGCGCAGGCCGGGATCGACGCCGAGAATACGCAACAACCTCAGACCAGCTGTTGCAAGATCGAGTCGGGAATATCTAGGTTCGAATACACGCTCTGAACATCTTCATGGTCCTCAAGATTTTCGATGAGCGCTAGGAGAGCTTTGGCAGTATTGAGGTCGGCGATCTTCACCGAGTTGGCGGCCATTTTTGTCACTTCCGCACTTTCAGGCGTGATGCCCGCATCCGTGATGGCTTTTTTTACTTTTTCAAAATCATTCGGCTCGGTGCTGACCTCGTAAGAATCCTCGGCAACGACAAAATCGGAGGCCCCTGCGTCCAGCGCGATTCCCATGACTTTGTCTTCATCCGCCGCGCTCTTTTTGACAACGATAAAACCCTTCTTGGCAAACTGCCAGGCCACGGAACCCGCGCCCGACATATTGCCGCCCTTTTTGTCCAGAATACTGCGTATCTCGGAGGCCGCGCGATTCTTGTTGTCGGTCAAGACTTCGATAAGGAGCGCCACACCGGACGGGCCATAGCCTTCATAGGCGATCTCTTCATAAATGACGCCGGGCAGCTCGCCGGTGCCCTTTTTGACCGCCCGGTCAATATTGTCGGCCGGCATGTTCACCTCTTTGCCTTTTTGAAGCGCGGTGCGCAGACGCGGATTCGCCCCAGGGTCGCCGCCGCCATTCTTGGCCGCG
>JANNFA010000240.1:0-1668 GCA_031379345.1 Candidatus Omnitrophota bacterium
TCGCCGCGGCGACCGGCGCACCGATCGCTGTCCACGCCGTGGGTGTCTACGCCGAACTGAACCTCCATTCTCTTTTAAAGAAAGACCCGCGCTGGGTAGACAGTGATATCCGGTTTGCGCACAGGCTGGATGCTGAAACGAGCGGCGTGATCGTCGCGGCCAAGACCGCGGAAGCCGCGCGATCTCTAGGCATCGAGTTTCTGAACGGTCGTGTCGCTAAGACATACCGCGCGCTCGTGTTCGGCGTGCCCCCGCATGCCGAGGGACAGATCGATTTCCGATTGGGCACGGATAGGAGTTCGGGTTTCCAGACCGTCCGCGTCCGCGACGACGTCAATGGAGAAGAGGCACACACGCGTTACCGGCTTGTTTTTACGGACGGGAATTATTCGATGCTTGAGCTGCAACCTCTTACCGGCAGGACCCATCAGATCCGCGCGCATCTGGCATTGTTGGGAACACCCATCGTTGGCGACAAGATCTACAATGACCTCAATATTTTCCGCGAGTATGTGATGTTCGGTTTGAACGAGGAGATGCTTGAACGGATTAAACTCCCGCGTATGGCGCTTCACGCGACGAATCTCGCCTTCCGCCATCCGCGCACAAAAGAGCGCGTCGAATTTTCATCCAAATCACCGGCCTTTTTTTCACAGGTAGCCCAATGCCCAGACCCCGCAAAGACCTAAGCACCTTCCGTCAGGAGCTCCTGGATCTGCTGGGTGATGACAATGCCCCCGGTGTCGAGGATGAGATATTCCGCGACATGCTGTACAACATTGGGAAGCTTCGCGGAGAGAAGCTGGATGTTCTGGAGCTCAGACTCCTGTCGACCGCGTTCGCTGAATTGCGTTACGCTTTGGGAATGTTCAAGCCGTATCGGGGCATTCCAAAAGCCGCGGTGTTTGGTTCGGCGCGGACGAAGAGCGACAATCCAGATTTTAAACTCGCTGCGGAGTTTGGCAAGAAGCTCGCGAAAAAAGGCTGGATGATCATTACGGGAGGTGCGGCCGGCATCATGGAAGCGGCTATGATCGGGGCCGGGGCCAAGAATAGCTTTGGGCTTAACATCATGCTCCCTTTTGAACAGCAGGCGAACCTTACGATCCGTGGCAATGAGAAACTTGTCTTCTTCAAATATTTCTTCACACGCAAATTGATGTTTTTGAAAGAGTCGGAGGCTACCGTCCTTTTTCCTGGAGGGTTCGGGACCTTCGATGAAGGCTTCGAATCATTCACGCTTGTGCAGACAGGCAAGGCACGCCCCCGGCCGCTTGTGTTGGTCGACCGCCCGAGAAGTCTTTTTTGGAAGGACACAATGTCCTTCTTTGATCGGCATATGAAAAGGGGAGGATTGATCTCGCCGGCGGACCTCACGCTCATGCGCCATTTCCAGGACGCCGACTTGGCTGTGGAGGAGGTCACGGGATTTTACAAGAACTACCACTCCTCGCGTTTTCTTGGTGACAGCTACCTTATCCGTCTCAAGAAGCAGATTACGGAAAGATCCCTGCGCGAGGTCAACACGAAATTCAGCGATTTCATCGCCTCAGGCAAAATAGAGCTGCTCAAGGATTTGAGTGTGGACAATCTGGTCGACCCATCGCTTACCCGCCTCGCGTTCAAATTTGATAGGACCGGCTATGCGCGCCTCCGCCAGTTGATCCA
>JANNFA010000247.1:0-1663 GCA_031379345.1 Candidatus Omnitrophota bacterium
CATTTGTTTTTTTTGAGTAGAACGGAATGTCCAATTTCAGCGCGGTCGAACGCGAAAGATCCAGCGCTTGGTCGTTTTGTTCGGAAAGCCCGTGATGCAAATGAGCGGCGGCGAGTTTAAGGCCGTACTTGCGGCGCCACAGGCTCAAGAGATGCGCCAGCGCGGTCGAATCAGGCCCTCCCGAGAGAGCGATGAGCACGCGGTCTCCTTTCCGCATAAGGGCATACCGGCGGTTTAGATCGTTCATCTGACTTAGGATTTTTTTAGTGATCTTCATGTAAAATAAAAAAGGCGTGTAAAAGAGACGTCTCTTTTACACGCCTTTAGAATAGAGTGTGTCAATAAACGAAAATGTAGGTGGCCTTGTTTGTGGCCGGATCGTACTCAACATCCACTTCCGTGCCAGCTGTGAGCGATTTTAGATCGCGGTCTTGTTCTCCGTCGGTGATGTCCGTGTTTTCATCGACATTGACCGTCAGGACTTTCTCCGATGCTTTGTCCTCGTTCTCACCGTACAGGCGCACAGAAACGGTTTTAGCGGCTTCGTCCATCGCGCTGACTTCGCCGGAGATAAACTCAAGATTGTCGGTGACCACAGCCTCTTCAGCGGGCGGCGCCGCGACGACAGGCACCTCGGGGACGACTGGAGCCGGTGCGGCTGCCTCAGCGGCAACAACAGGTTCTAGGGTGGCGGGCGTGGTTGGTGCGACAACATCTTCAGCGTGAGAGACGCTGGCAAAAAGAACCATCACGAACACAGACACCAGCGACGACATTTTCATAGTGAGCTCCGATTAAGCGATAGAAAGTGAATTTAAGCTTTTATTATAGCAAGACCTTGGGGAATGTCAAAATTTTGAATATATTGCCGTATGAGACCGCGATCTGCATCGGAGATAGAAAGGAATTTTGCCCCTATCTCGTACTGACCAATAGAAGGGACCTCACGTATCCAGGCTGGCTGGGCAACGACTTCAATGGCCTTCAGTTTTGGGAGCCGCAGTAGGAATAGTAGCCTGTTTTGCACGGGGATAAAACAACCCGCTCGAAAACGAAGCCCTCCCTCCGAAAGGTCGACGACCTGTGTTTCGAACTGATTTTTTGCGCGCGGACTGTCGAGATTTTCGTATAGAGAATCAATTTGGCACAGAGCTCTTGGGTGTTGTCTTTTTTCGTGTTCCAAGAGACCGCTCTAAGCGATTAGAACAGGTATTTTAAAGATACGCCAATCGTCCACCAATCGAAATCCTCGCCAACAGAGGTGGTTGGAAGGTTGACGCTGGCACTCCAGTACGCGAATTCAAAGTTGAATATCCAATTCGAGTTAATGAAGTAGTCCAACCCGCCACCCAATTTCCAGGCAAATGCAGTATCGTCCAGATCATCACGATTGTCGATCTCGGCGTACACACCCGCCCCACCAAGACCAAGAATACCGTATGGGACGATTGCCTCATGGATCGTAGGAATGCGGATAATGATGTCCGCCATGACAGGAACGACGCCGATGGTCTCGCCTGTTGCGCCATCAGCTTCCTGCCAACCGGCTTCGACACCCAGCCCGATGTAAGGGGTCACGCCATAAGAAATTTGTCCGTAGAAAAAGGCGCTGTCATCTACGCTGTCGTTCATCCCGGCTGCAATACCCAAGCCAAGGTCCCAC
>JANNFA010000254.1:0-14570 GCA_031379345.1 Candidatus Omnitrophota bacterium
TAAAGTCTCAAAAAAGGTTTCACGTTGATCGAAATTTTGGTGGTTATTGGTATTTTGGCGATCCTTTTTGCAATTTCACTGGTCGCTATAAATCCAGCCCGACAATTTGCTCAAGCCAATAACACCTCACGTAGCAACGCCGTACTTCAGATTCTAAACGCAGTTGGTCAGTATATGGCTGACAATAGGGGCGTAGTTCCAACCGGAATTACTACTACATCTCAGACGATTGCAAACACAGGAGCCGATCTCTACATCGTCACCGATCTCAACCGAACCGGCCTGGGGAATCTTAAGATGCTTGCCTTCGATATTCTCATAACCGAAACCGTCCGAGCCGATCACACTGTTTGAATGGATGGTGACCCGCTCTCCGACACGCGTACCCTCACGGAGAGTGACTTGTGGATAAAAACGAGTCCGCCTTCCGATGGTGCTTCCTCTTCCGATCACGCAGCCCGCCCCAATAATACTGTCCTCACCGATATGCACACCTTCTTCCACGACAACATGCGGTCCGATAGAGACGCGCTCTCCCAGATGAGCTCCCTGGGAGATGACGGCGCTGGGATGGACGCCCTCGGCCGCCTCGGGAGGAGAGGGCATAAACACAGAAACGATCTTTGTGAAAGCTTGCGATGGGTTCTGCGCACGGACCAGCGGCAAAGAACCTGTATCAATGTCAGGAAAAGCAATGACAGCGGAGGCTTTTGTTTGGCGCAAAAAAGGGAGATATTTCACGTTCGCGAGGAACGTGATATCTCCCTTTTCCGCCTCTTTGATGCCCGCGACCCCTGTAATCAAAAGATTGCGGTCCCCTCCTACCAGTTCGCCGTCGACGAGCTGGGCGATTTCAGATAGTTTTAAGCTTTTTGCTGCTTCATTTCTTCTTGGCGTGGTTGTCATTCAAAACCTTGATGACCTGGGCGGTAAGATCGTTGCCTTCGCCCTTATAAACCAGCACGCGGTCATTAAAAATATACCCATACCCCTGCGCCTTGCCAAAATCCTGGATCACGACTTCGATCTGTTTCAGAATATCCTTGACCATCTCATCACGTTCTTTGCGAAGCGCATCGCGGGTGGTGCGGTCAAATTCCTGCAAAACCTTGAGCTTTTCATCGACGACAACCTGTTTGTCATCCTTGGCTTTGGCGGATAAAAGCTCCGCTTCGTCGCGCATTTTTTTGATCTCGGCAACCATCTTGTCGCGATCTGCCTGCTTGCCCGTGCCTTTTGACTCGAGCTTCTTATCTAATGATTTGGTCAGTTCATACTCATCGAACACACGGCCCAAATCCACGTAACCAATCTTATCCGCCGCTTCGGCCTTCTTCCCATCCACAGCCGTGAGCGCACAAAATACTGCGAGCGTCAATACCATCCATCTTAAACGTGACTTCATAGCTGACATGCCTCCTTTTAATTGAATGTTTTGCATCAGAAGCCCTGGCTGATACTAAAATAAAACCGCGCTTTTTTCTTTTCACCCGGCACATCGTCTAGCGGATAACCCAGATCAAGCTTGACCGGTCCAATAGGTGTCTTGATGCGGACGCCGACACCGGCTCCCGAAAAAATGGTACTATCTCCGAAGTCGCCCACTTTTTCCGCAAGACTTCCAATGTCGAAAAATAAAGCACCTTTGATGAGGTCTGGATAAATTGGGAATATCTCTTCCACATTTGCGACCCAATACGCATCGCCGCCGACCGGATCGTTGTTGCCGGGATCGCGGGGGCCTAGACGCCGCTCGCGGTACCCGCGTATCGTGCTCGCGCCACCGATAAAATAACGCTCATAAATAGGAACACGTGGTGTATCGTCAAAAGAATCCGCGATGCCGGCCCGCGCCTTGAGCTCAAGAACATTTTCTCCAAAGTTCCTGAAATAGGTACTCGCCAGACCGTAAAGTTTCGAAAAATCTTTGTCCCCTCCGAGCGGGCCGCCCGCTACCTCACCCGTCCCTGATAAAAGAACTCCGCTTCCAGGATTATAGATGTTGTCGCGTGTATCATGCGTCATCGTGAGAGCAATGCTCGAAGTCGTGTTCTTACCGACCTCGTCGCGCAGCGCCTGGGAAGAATTCTCCGGAACGTCGGAAATCTTGACCTCTTCCAATTTATACACCAAAAGACCTTTATCGTATTCGTTGAATTCCTTGCCGAGACGCAGGTCACCGCCGGTCTTCGTCTGGTCAAAAAGGTAGCCCGCACTGCCGGAAGAGTTTATCTCTTTACGGTAGAGATCAAAACCGAAAGAATAAGGCAGGCCAAAAACATAGGGCTCGGTAAAACTCAACTCTGCGTTCGTGCGCACCGCGCCTCCTTCGAAACGCACCATAAAATCCTGCCCCGCGCCAATAAAAGTCTTTGTATTCTGCCAATCGAAGTTCTTCTGACGAATCTGGACGAAACCAATAACCGAGTCAATCGAGCTGTAGCCGCCGCCAAAGCTGAACTCGCCGGTCTTCGCCTCTTTGACACTCACGACGAGGTCACGCGTATTCGGCGATGACCCCGGCTCGGTCTCAAATCGTACATCTTCGAAGAAACCGAGATTGTACAATCTTTCCTTGGAGCGCTTCAGTTTTGCGCCGCTGAACGACTCTCCCGGATACGCACGCAGCTCGCGACGGACCACGATATCCTTCGTCTTGGTATTGCCCTGCACGCGCACCTTTTCGACATAAGTCAGTTCATTTTCAGTGACGGTATACGTAAGGTCCACCTTGTCCGTGCCTTCGTTATACGCCGATTCCGAGCGGATCTGCGCGGCAAGATAACCCTTGTCAAAATAAAGGTCCTGGATGTTCGAAACATCCAGACGCAGGCCACGGCGAGAAAACGGCTTGTTCTTCGACATCTTGAGCGCTTTCATGATCTCGTCGGTCTTCAGCACTGAATTGCCGGAGAGTGCGATGTCGCCGACCAGATATTTCTTACCTTCTTTAATTAGCAGGTGAAGCACGATGTCGGTGCTATTCTGGACAGGCTCGATCTGAGTAGAGACCTCCACATCGCTAAAGCCGCTCTCATCATAAAGCGCTCGCACCCGCTCGACGTCCTCCAATAGGTCCTCTTCCTTCAGGAAGCCCGATCGGAACCAACCCCACCAGGCGATCTTTTTGGTCTTCATTACCTTGAGAATTTCGCCCGCTTTGAGATTCTGGTTGCCTTCCACTTTGATATCCCGGATGCGGACCTTCTCGCCCTCATCGACGATCACGCGCAGGACCGCTTGGTTGGTCACGGGGTCAATATCAAGGGTCTGGTCTACTTTTGCTTCGGAAAAACCCTTCTTCTCGTAGAGTTTGCGAACAGCATCCACGTCGTCGCGCACGCGCTTCTGATCCACAAAATCGCCGATGACCGACTGCATCTCTTTTTTAATATCGTTCACATGGATCTTCTTGTTTCCTTCGATCTTGATCGTGGAGAGCACCGGCTTCTCCGACACGACGAATAGGACATTGACGCCATCGACCGTCTCTTCCTGTTCGATTCGGACGTCGGTGAAATAGCCAAGACCGTAGAGCCGCTTCAGGTCCTCGTTCAAAGTGACCGTGGAAAGGGCTTCGCCGGCATGGGTTTTGACTTTGGCTAAGAGCGTGAGACTGGAGACAGTCTTGTTGCCTTTGACATCGACGGACTTGACCATTTTATCGCCATCTTCGGCGAAGGCCGAGGAGGCTAACCCACTGAGGAAAAGACCAGTAAGAACGATCGCTAGAATATTTTTCGACTTCATATGAGCGCCCACTTTATCATAGTCCTATGGATAATTCCAGCCGGAGCCTACCCGGCCATTTCCTCGCGGCGAACAAGTTCGGCATTCTCGAAGCGGGTGTATTCGCGGATAAAAGTAAGGTTGATGGAGCCAACCGGGCCGTTGCGCTGCTTGGCAATGATGACCTCGGCTTTGCCGCGCAGGTCCATGTCATCGGGCTTATAATATTCCTCGCGCAGAAGGAGGACCACGACGTCCGCATCCTGTTCAATGGCCCCTGATTCGCGCAGATCCGACAACTGCGGCCGGCGGTCCGTGCGCGACTCCACCGCACGCGAGAGTTGGCTGACGGCGATAAGCGGTACATTCAATTCGCGGGCTAACGCTTTAAGCGCACGTGAAATCTCAGAGATCTCCTGCTGGCGACTTTCGGTAGTTTGTGCGGCCTGCATCAGCTGAAGATAGTCTACAATAAGCATTTTGATGTCGAACTGGGCCTTCAGGCGACGCGCTTTCGCTTTCAGTTCAAGGACGGTCATGCCAGGCGAATCATCGATATAAATAGGTGCCGAAGAGAGCGTGGACGCGGACTTAGTAAGTTTGGGCCAGTCATTCTGTGATAAAAATCCTTTGCGTGCGTCATGCGCATTCACCCGCGCCCACGAGCAGAGCATGCGCTGGACCAGCTGCTCCTTGGACATTTCAAGACTGAAGATGGCGACCGGTTGTTTTAGGATGATACCGACATGCTCGGCGATGTTCGTCACAAACGCGCTCTTTCCCATGGAGGGGCGCGCCGCGACCACGATGAAATCCGAAGGCTGGAGCCCCAGGGTCTGAAGGTCAAACTGGTGAAAACCGGTCGCCAAACCCGTCAACTGGGCCTTGCGCTGAAAAAGGCTATCGATCACGTCCATCTGTTTGCGGACCAAGTCTTTTAAAGGGACGATACTCCCGGAGAATTTCTTGGAGGCGATCTCAAAAATCATCTGCTCCGCTTTATCGAGCAGGCCCTCGACCTCCTCGGTGGAGTCATAGCTCTCGCTGATAATCTGCGAGGCATTTGAAATAAGTTGGCGAAGCACGAACTTTTCACGCACGATCCGCATGTAGTGAGTAAGGTTGGCGGATGTGGGCACGGCTGTGGTGAGGAAGGCGAGATAATCAGGGCCGCCCACTTCTTCTAACGCGCCGGCCTGGTTCAAGTTCTCGGTCAGCGTAATCAGGTCGACCGCCTTGTTCTCATTGAACAGACTGATAATGGCGGTAAATATTTTGCGGTGTGCGTCCTTATAGAAATAATCGGCGGTCAACAGCTCGACGGCGTCGCCAATCGCCTGGCCATCGATTAGGATGGCGCCTAGAACGGCCACTTCCGCTTCAAGATTTTGCGGAGGCACTTTTCCGCGCAAGACATCCAAGTCTTGGATACGAGAGGTCTTCATATTTTTTTCAGGGTCTGTACCTGCAATTTTGCGATGACTTCGGGATGAAGACGAAATTCAATCTCATAACGCCCGATCTTCTTGATCGGTTCTTCGAGATGGACCATTTTGCGGTCGCAAGGAATCCCGCGCTCCGTCAGCGCGTCTGCGATATGCTGCGCGGTCACCGCGCCGAAAAGCCTATCCCCCTCGCCGGCAGTGACAAATATTTCAAGCGGGGTCGCGCGGAGTTTTTCAGCCCGCGCCTTGGCGCGCGCCAAACGTTCCGCCTCGTCTTTGGACTGTTTTAATTTTTCCTGCTCAAAAGCTTTCACGTTGGCCGCCGTCACCGGCTGGGCCTTGTGTTGGGGAAAAAGGTAGTTCTGCGCATAGCCGGACGAGACCTTGATGATCTCGCCCCGCTTTCCAAGCTTCGGGTCGTTTTCTGTCAGAACGACCTGAATATCCATTTATTCCGCGACGAACGGTAAGAGCGCGATCTGACGCGCGCGCTTGATCTGCCTTACCAGGTAGCGTTGAGACTTCGCATCGGTGCCGGAAATGCGGCTGGGGATGATCTTTCCGCGCTCGGTAAGAAAATAGCGCAGGCGGTTCACATCCTTGTAATCGATGGTCTGGATCTCTTCGGGCTTAAACTTACAAACTTTCTTGCGCAGGAACTTCTTTTTTGCCGCGCCCTTCTTACCCTTCAACTTCTTTTTGAAAATACGTTCCGCCATGTTCTCTCCTCGTTGATTTTAAAAAGGAACTTCTTCTTCCCCGCTTTTTCCGGCCGGCTCCTCAAGCTGGATCTCCGGCATGTCGGGAGCCGCCGCCAAATCCGGCGACTCGGCGCCGCGGTCGCGTCCGCCGCCCGGCGCACTGCCGCTCTGACCCAAAAATTGGATATTCTGCGCAATCACTTCCAGCGTGTTGCGCTTCTCACCGCTGTTCTTGTCGTCCCAACTGCGGCTTTGAAGGCGGCCTTCCACAAATACGGGGCGGCCTTTTTTGAGGTAATCGTTGCACACTTCCGCCAGACGACCCCAGACTACAACGCGCACAAAACTCACTTCCTCTTTCTTCTCGCCCGTCTGAAGTTTATACACACGGTTCATCGCGATGGTGAAACTTGTCACGGCCGAACCGCTCGGGATGTAGCGTAATTCCGGATCGCGAGTGAGATTGCCGATCAACATGACTCTGTTCAGACTGGCCACTACAGCTCATCCTTAGTGACTAAAAGATAGCGCATGATCTGGTCATTCAAACGCAAGGACTGCTCAAGCTTCTTCGTCTGCTGAGTGTCCATATGGAAATTGACCACCAGATAATTGCCTTCCTGTTTTTTTGCAATCTTGTAGGCGAGGCGTCTTTTGCCCCATTCCTGCAGTCCATCCACACGGCCGCCATTCTTGGTCACCAGTTCTTGAACCTGCGCGACCGCGCCTTTTGCGGCGTCCGCGGCCAGATCCGGATTCAGGATAAAAACACCTTCGTAATTTCTCATTCATTCACTCCCTTGTTGATTGGATTGTAACTTGCTGAGCCGGTCCAGCGCCGGTTTCAGACCCTCTTCGATCCACAACTCGCAGACCGAAACGGCTTTGCCCAAAATTTCTTTCAGCATCCCCTTTTCCGCGCGGTCGAACTTGCCAAGCACATAATCGGTCAGGTCGTCCTTCGGCATCGTTTCATTGCCTACACCGATTCGCAGCCGCGCAAAATTCTCGGAACCGAACGCTGCGATCACCGACTCCAAACCATGATGCCCGCCCGCCCCGCCGGAAGGACGTAAGCGCATTTTCCCGAACACAAGATTCACATCGTCACACACGAATAGGAAATCGGAAGGAGAGGTCGTATATTTACGACACAACTTCGAGACCGAATCGCCGGTGCGATTCACATACGTGTCCGGTTTTATCAAAAGAACGTCTTCTCGCCGGCCCAGCTTTGCGCGCAGCGCATCGAGGGCTTCAAAACCGATATTATGCCGCGTGCCGCCGTATTTCTTTTCGGGGTTGCCGATACCGACGACGAACTTCAATTATTTCTTCTCTGGCTTGTCCGCTTTCTCCGCCTTGGCGTCTTCCTTCTTCTCGCCTGGAGCGCCCGGCTCTTCCTTCTTCTCGCGGATCACTTCCACTTCCTGCGTCTCGCCCGGAGCAGCCTCTTCGATCTTCTGCTCGACCGGTGTCTTCACTTGGAAGAGCAGTGCGTCGCCGTCAGTGAGCACCTTGATTTTGTCGCCAAGCACCAGGTCACGCACATGGACCGAAGCATTGAGCTTCAAGCCCGTCACATCCACGTCGATATGTTTCGGAATGTCAGTGGGAAGACACTGCACCTTCACCTCGCGCAGCACATGCTCAAGAATACCGCCTTCTTGTTTCACGCCGATAGGCTCACCCTTGGCCACCACTTCGACGTCGACCGTGATCTTCTCAGAAAGGGAGATCTCATTGAAATCAACATGAAGCACATTGCGTTTCACGGGATGGTGCTGGATCTCTTTGATCAGCACGGGGCGCGCTTTCTTCTTCGAGCCCTCCACGGTGAGACTGATCAGCACGTTCTCACCGGCGGCGGAACGGAGGATCTTGAGCAGATCTTTCTCGACCAGCGAGATCGACACAGACCCTTCGCCGCGGTGGTATACGATACCGGGTACGAGGCCTTCTTTGCGCACCTTGATAGAGTTTTGTTTGCCGCTGCCTTCGCGGATGCTTGCTTTCAATGCGATCTGTTCCATTTCTAATTTCCTTCCTTTTCTTTAAACTCTTTCGGTGAACAGACTGCTCACCGATTCTTCGTTATGGATGCGCCGTATCGCTTCGCCGAGTATCGACGCCACGGAAAGCACTTTTACCTTCGGATTTTTTTTCGTTTCATCCAACGGAATCGTGTCGGAAACAATAAACTCCTCGAACGGCGCTTTCTGGATGCGCTCATACGCCGGTCCCGACAATACCGGATGTGTGATGGCCGCGTAAATTTTTAATGCACCGGCCTTTTTAAGCGCCACAGCGGCTTCACAGATCGAGCTGGCCGTCGCGCTCAAGTCATCGACGATCACGATGTTCTTGCCCTTCACTTCGCCGAGGATGTTCATGGTCTCGGTATGCCTGTCGTCAATACGCCGCTTGTCCACGATCGCAAGCTGTGCGTTCAAGCGCTTCGCGTAAGCGCGCGCCATCTTGATGCCGCCCACGTCCGGCGACGCAACCACAAGATCTTTGATCTTTTTTTTACCGAAATATTCAACGACCGTATTCACCGCGAACAGGTGGTCAAGCGGGATATCAAAAAAACCCTGTATCTGCCCCGCGTGAAGATCCATCGTGAGCACGCGGTTGGCGCCGGCCGTTTCAAGAAGATTGGCAACAAGCTTCGCGGTGATGGGGACACGCGGTTGATCCTTGCGGTCCTGACGGGCATACCCGAAATAAGGGATCACAGCCGTGATGCGCCGCGCCGACGCGCGCTTGATCGCATCGATCATGATTAAAAGTTCCATCAGATTATTATTGGTCGGAGGACAGGTCGGCTGGATGATGAACACATCACGCCCGCGGACGTCCTCGTCGATCTTCACGCGCACTTCGCCTTCACTGAACGTTGTGACCAACGCATCGCAGATCTTAAGATGTAAAAAACGCGCAATCTTCTTCGCGAGCTCCGGGTTCGCGTTCCCGGAAAAAAGTTTCAACTGTCCGTTCACTTCTTTCCCTTTTTCAGTTCTTTCGCCGGAACGCCGACATACACGCTTCCGTCTTTCATGCGCGTGCCTTTGGTGACCACGGACCCCGCGCCGGTCTTTGCGCCACGACCCACTGTCACGGGCGCGACAAAAATGGTGCCGGAACCGATCTGCGCCCGGTCTCGGATGATTGTCTTGTGCTTGTCCTTGCCATCATAATTCGCGGTGATCGTGCCGGCCCCGATATTCACGCTCTCGCCGATCTCGGAGTCACCGATATAGCTCAGATGTTTGATCTGGGTACCGCGTCCGACCTTCGAGCGCACGACCTCGACGAAATTACCGATGACGGCGCCGTCGGCGATCCGCGAACCCCCTCGAATACGCGCGAAAGGCCCGATCACGCAACGTTCGCCAATCACGGAGCCTTGCTCAATGACGGTATGAGGCAACAGGATGGTATCTTGCCCTAACCGGACATCGGAGTCAATAAACGTGGTTTTGGGGTCGCGAATGCCCACACCCCGCTCCATCCAGGCCTCTTGGAGGCGCTTTTGGACGATCTCTTCGGCCCGGGCAAGCTCCACGCGCGTATTGACCCCCATCGTCTCCTCGCGGTCAGCGGTGAGCACGGCACGCACGCTGCCAGAGCGCGAAAGGACCTCCACCGCGTCGGTCAGATAATATTCTTTTTTCTTGGGACTTTTTTTCATTGATCTAAGTGCCTCAAAAAGCTTTTTTTTGTCAAAAACATAGCAGCCGACGTTGATCTCGCGGATCTTCTTTTCCTCGTCCGTCGCATCCGCCGCCTCGACAATGCGCTCGACCAGGTCTCCAGGCTTCCGCACCACGCGTCCATAGTGAGCCGCGTCCTCCAGCTCGACTGAAAGCATCGTCGCGTTGGCCTTTTCGCCGCGGTGCACCGCGAGAAGCTGTTCCAGCGTCCCGGTCTTCAAAAGCGGTGTATCACAATAAAGGAGGAGCAATTCTCCGCTCCGGCCGGCCAGCGCTTTTTCGGCCACAGCCACCGCATGACCGGAACCCAGCTGTTCTTTCTGAAGCACCACCGTCACGTCTTTTGGTAGAGCCTCACGCACCTCTTCATAGCCATAACCGGCAACCACGAAAATTTTGGACGCCCCGGCCTCGCGCGAGCGCTCGATAAGACTTTCGACCATCGGCCGGCCGGCCAGCGAATGCAATGCTTTTGGCAGGCGAGAACGCATACGCGTCCCTTTGCCGGCCGCCAGGATCAAAGCGCTAAGCAATTTTTTTCACACTCGACTTTTTCGTCGTGATCTCAGGTCTTTCGCGATGGACGACCGTCGACCCTTTGACGACGCATGCGTCCACGTCGTCCATCATCGGAATGTCGTACATGGTGTCCATCATAATCTCTTCGAGAAGCGCCCGCAGACCCCGAGCACCGGTCTTTTTGTGAATGGCCTCTTTCACGATCTCATGAAGAGCGTCGTCCGTGAACCTAAGATCGACTCCTTCCATTTCAAAAAATTTCTGGTATTGACGAACGATGGCATTTTTCGGTTTCGTCAGGATGTCGAGCAGGTCGCTCTCGGTCAACGCGTTCAGTACACAGACAACGGGAAGACGGCCGATAAACTCGGGAATCAAGCCAAACTTCACCAAGTCTTCTGTCTCGACCTTGGAGACGATATTTGGCCTATCTATCTGGCGTGATTTCGCCTCGTGAAAACCAATATCGCGCTTGCCCAAACGCCGCTCGATGATCGCATCCAGGTGGCTGAAAGTGCCGCCACAGATAAAAAGGATATTTTTCGTGTCGATCTGCAGGGATTCGCCCTGAGGATGTTTGCGGCCGCCCTGCGGCGGGACATTCGCTTTCGTGCCTTCTAGAATCTTGAGAAGCGCCTGCTGGACCCCTTCGCCCGACACGTCACGCGTGATGGAAACATTCTCAGAGGTCTTCCCGATCTTGTCTATCCCGTCGATGTAGACAATACCGATCTCGGCCTTCGCGGTATTGTACTGGGCGTCCTGCAGGAGTCGCTGGATCACGTTCTCGACGTCGTCCCCGACATAGCCGGCTTGTGTCAACGAGGTCGCGTCGCAGATAGCGAAGGGGACCTTCAGAATCTTTGCGAGAGTGCGGGCCAAAAGGGTCTTGCCGCTTCCGGTGGGTCCGATGAGAAGCACGTTCGATTTCTCAAGCTCGACGCCGCCCGGGTCGCTTTTGGCAAACACACGCTTGTAGTGGTTATAAACGCTGACGGAAAGTTGTTTTTTCGCGCGATCCTGCCCGATGACGTACTCATCAAGAGTCTTCTTAAGTTCAGACGGTTTTGGGAGAGGTTCAATGACTAGCGGTTCTGTTTTGCTGGTCTGGGTGCGCTGCGCGATGGTGTCGTGACAGAAGCGGACACAGTCTTCGCAAATCAGCGATTCTGGCCCCGCGAACAGACGCTCATCCGCCTGAGCATCCTTTTGGCAGAACGAACATTTTTGTATCGGTGTTTTCATATATCGATTCTGTCCATTTATATTGCCCCGCTTGGATTCGAACCAAGACTCTCGCCTTCAAAGGGCGGTGTGCTACCATTACACAACAGGGCAAAAGCGTTGGTTCAGTACGTCGAAGCCACGAATACCTGCCAGTGCCTGTTTTTCCGTTTCAAATTCCGCGCTGCCTTACGGGCTTTTTTCTCTGAAGAGAATAACCCAAAAACTGTGGAGCCGCTTCCGGACAATAAAGACGCCAATGCGCCTTCATAAACTAACTTTTGTTTGATACTGTAAATTGACTTAAGTCTTTTATTTATAGATAGTTCAAGACTATTTGTTAACAGATTTGAGAGTCGCTCCGAATCCCCCGTTTTTAAAGCGTGGAGGAGCATCTTAACATCGCTTTTTTGACCTGTCAACCTCGCCTTACGGAGCCCGCCATAGGCCTCTTTCGTGGCGATCCCAAAGGGTGGTTTGACCAGACAGTGCCATAGCTTCTTCCGAATCCCTAGGACAGGCCGGAGGATCTCCCCCCGACCCCGGCCAAGCGCGAATGACGTTTCCAAAATAAAAAAGGGGACGTCACTTCCCAGCTTGGCGGCTAATTCGAGTAATTTTTTCCTGGATAGGCGAAGGCGCCACAGGCGGTTCAATCCTAAAAGCACGGTCGCCGCATTGCTGGAGCCCCCCCCGAGGCCGGCGGAGACAGGGATGCGCTTTTTTAGGGTGATCTCCACTCCCTGCTTGACCCCGTATTCATGGCGAAGAAGTTCCGCTGCCTTGAAAGCAAGGTTGGTGTCGTCCTTGGGCACATCGCGGGAAGAAACCTTCAGAATAATGCCGGAGCGCCTCTTCTTTAAAAAAATTTCATCCCCAAGACGGATCCGTTCAAACAGGGTCTCAAGATTGTGATAGCCGTCCGAACGTTTCGACAGCACCTTTAAAAAAAGGTTTATCTTGGCAGGCGAGAAAAGCTTCAACGAAAACCGCTTAGGGAGCGGCGGTCGCGATCGGAGGAGCCGCTTCCGTATCCGTCGTCGCATTTTCCGATAGATTAAAACCAAACAGTTTGAAAGCTTCCTGGATGGTCTGGGATTCAGAAAGATATTTGTTCAGGACCGCCTGCTCGGTGATCTTCTTGTCCTGGTAATCCTCCATCGCATCGCGCGGGATCACCAGCTTTTGCCGGTTCAAATAATCGAGGATCTCGATCTCTTCGTAATTGCTAAAGCGGTAGCCTTTTAGGACATCACCCGCAGTGCGCAGCGCGATCAAGACCGTTTCCTGCGGTTCCTCGGCCTTGAGAGACAGAACCGAGAATCGAAACTTTTTATCCGTCCCATTTTCGCCGCGGTTGAACACTCCGTCTACCAGAACGAAAGGTTGTTGAGCGGACGGGTCCTCATCTGGAGAGGTCTTTTTGGAAAAACCAAAACGGATGCGTTGGGCGATCTGTTCTGCCAGAAAATCTTCAAGCGTGACCTCTTTCAAAACAAATGATTTTTCGCCTGTGTCACTCAATTGGTACTTCCCCTGACCGAAGAGCGTTCTGTTGATGGACTCCTCGACGCCAAGCGCGTCGGAATTAGCTCGCTTGGTATCGTCCACTGAACGCGTGACGATCAATTCGTTCAGATGTTTCCGGTCGCGGATCACGACCACGCAGAAATCCAGGGGCATGTCGGTGGAAAGTGAGACACGGGAGACGGCCTGCATGATCTTGCCCATCTGCTCGTGGATCTCTTTGGGGATCTGGCCTTTGTCGTCAAGGATATCGTCCACGTAGAAGAGCGCGCCGAGAGTGCGTCCGGCCACACGTGCGGTCACATCCAGCTGATTCTCATTGCGGCAGATGGCCTCGACGGACTGAGGCACAGCATTCGAAGGGAAACTATACTTCGGTCCGCAGCCCGCAACCGTCGCCGCCAGGAGAAGCGCGGCGAGAGTCGCTTTACGCACTTTTAGGCGTGAACTTTGAGCTCACGCGCGGATTGGATTTGCCGTACTCTTTGAAGATGGCTTCGATATCATCGAAGTCGAGCTCGTTGCGTTCGAGGAGTTCCTTCGCGAATCGCTCGAAGATCGTTATCTCTTTCTTCAGGAACTCTTCCACCTCTTTCACGCAGGTCTGCATGATCTCGTGTGTCTCGAGGTTCAACTTTTCTTTTAGATTGTCTGAAACCTGCTCAGCGGGTATGTGGGAAAAATCTCCAACGAACTCGTTCTTTCCCATGCCCCACTCCCAAACCATCTTGTGGGCCCAGAACATCGCATTGGTAAAATCACTGCAAACACCCGTCGCCGTTACGCCAAACTTCACTTTTTCTGCGACATAACCGGCCAGCGCAACCTTGATATTTGCAAGGACACGATGTCTATTATGATGCAATGTTTCCTCGGAAGGTAAATGATACACCACGCCGCCTGCGGAACCCCTGGGGACGATAGACGCTTTAAACACGTCGTCGGTCGGATGCAACAAGTACAGCACCATCAGATGGCCCGCTTCATGGTAGGCGGTCACAATGCGGTCCTTTTCGCTGACCTTCGTCGTGCGCTTCATACCCAGGTCGACGCGCTCGAACGCTTCGGACATATAGTCATAGGTCACTTTGTCGTTATTTGAGCGTGTCGCAATCAACGCCGCCTCTTTCACCAGGTTTGAGATATCAGCCGGACTCTTCTGGACGGCCTTTCTCGCCAGGCGAGCCACGTCGAGCGTAGGATCAAAACTCACCTTAGAAAGATAGTAACGGAAAAGCTCTTCACGCTCGGCTAGGTCCGGCTTTTCGACAAAGATTTTACGGTCGAAGCGGCCGGGTCGCAAAAGGGCCTCGTCCATCGTGTCGATCTGCGCGTTCGTCGCGCCGATGACGATGACATTTTCTTCTTTGTCGCCCAGACCATCCATCTCGGCAAGAAGTTGGTTTTGGGTAGAATTAGTTTCCTCGGTACCCCCGAAGGCAGAGAACACGCGCTTACGGCCGACCGCGTCGATCTCATCCAAGAAAATAATGCAACCGCCGTAGGTGTAGGCCAGACGGCGAGCCCGCTGGAAAAGCTGTCTCACGCGCGAAGCACCGACGCCGACGAAGACCTCGACGAATTCAGCGCCGGACATGGAAATGAAGGGGATTCCCGCTTCTGTCGCAATGGCTTTAGCGAGATAGGTCTTGCCGCAGCCCGGAGGCCCCATCATGAGCATGCCGCGGATGACGTTGCCGCCGATCTTC
>JANNFA010000258.1:0-1779 GCA_031379345.1 Candidatus Omnitrophota bacterium
CGTCATCTTCCCCAGGAATGTCACTTAGCCATCATCGGCTGAACCTGTTAAAATATTGCCATGCCGGACCCTCTTTATCCCTACGCCGAAATAGAGCCGAAATGGCAGGCTTATTGGCTCAAAAATAAAACCTTCCGAACCCCCGAACCTTCTGAGGCTTCCGGGAAAAAGAAGCTCTATGTCCTGGATATGTTCCCGTATCCGTCCGGGTCGGGGCTTCATGTCGGGCATCCCGAAGGGTATACGGCTACCGATATCTATTGTCGTTTCAAGCGCATGCAGGGTTTCAACGTGCTTCATCCCATGGGCTGGGACGCGTTCGGGCTCCCGGCCGAACAGTATGCCATCGAGACGGGTACGCATCCTGCTGTCACCACGCAGAAAAACATCAACACCTTCCGCAGACAGATTCAGAGCCTTGGTTTAAGTTACGACTGGGACCGCGAGGTCGACACGACGGACCCGGATTATGTGAAATGGACCCAATGGATATTCCTGAAACTCCATGAAAAAGGCCTCGCGTATCTGGCCGAAAAACCGGTGTGGTGGTGCGAGGCGTTGGGTTGTGTGCTCGCCAACGAAGAGGTGGTGGACGGGAAAAGCGAGCGGGGGAACCATCCGGTCGTCCGACGTCCGATGAAGCAGTGGATGCTCAAGATCACCGCGTACGCGGACCGGTTGCTCGAAGATTTAAAATTTGTCGATTGGCCCGAATCCATCAAAGAGATGCAGAAAAACTGGATAGGCCGCTCGGAAGGCGCCGAGGCCGTGTTTAAGGTCGTTGATGGCGGCTCCAAGGGCGAGCCCATCCGCGTTTTCACGACGCGGCCGGATACATTGTTCGGCGCGACCTATCTCGTGCTTTCTCCCGAACATGCGCTTGTTTCCAAGATCACGACCGAGGCCCAGAAGAAAGCGGTCGAAAATTATCAAAAGGAAGCCTCGAAGAAAAGCGAACTCGAGCGTACGGAGCTTGCGAAAGAAAAAACGGGCGTTTTCACAGGCGCCTACGCGGTGAATCCCGTGAATAACGCCAAAGTGCCTGTGTGGATCGCGGACTATGTGCTCGCCACTTACGGCACGGGTGCCATCATGGCCGTTCCCGCCCATGATGAGCGCGACTATCTCTTCGCGAAAAAGTTCGGCCTTAAAATTATCGAGGTGGTGACGGGCGGAGATCCGCCACAAAGCGCGGCCGATGGTAAGAATTTCAAGGGTGCGTTCACGGGCGAAGGCGTGGCCGTGAACAGCGCGTTCTTGGACGGCCTCGCCACGCCCAATGCGAAAAAAAAGATCATCGAACGGCTTGAAGTGCAGGGTCTCGGCAAACGAACCGTGAATTATAAATTGCGCGACTGGCTTTTTTCGCGCCAACGCTATTGGGGCGAGCCCATTCCTATTGTTCACTGCAAAAAGTGCGACCCTTCAGGTGCGCTCGGCGTGCGTGTGCCCGAGAGCGAACTTCCTTTAAAACTTCCCGAGATGAAGGATTTCAAGCCCTCTGGCAACGCCGAGCCTCCTTTGGCAAAAGCGAAAGATTGGGTAAATGTAAAATGTCCACAATGCGGCGGTCCGGGACTGCGCGAAACCAATACCATGCCCCAGTGGGCAGGTTCGTGTTGGTATTACCTGCGCTACATCGATCCGAAGAATCAGAAACAGTTCGTGGACCCGGAAAAGGCGAAATACTGGATGCCGGTCGATCTCTACGTAGGCGGCGCGGAGCATGCGGTGCTTCACCTTCTTTATTCCCGTTTCTGGCACAAAGTTCTATTTGAT
>JANNFA010000010.1:0-4665 GCA_031379345.1 Candidatus Omnitrophota bacterium
GCTCTGCCTTGCGGTCGTGCGCCGCCTCGCAAACAAGGTCTAATTTCTTTTTAATGTCGATTTCAGTATCCTTTCCACACGTGAGGGTACAAGACCCTTCAAACTCAGGCCCATCCTGAGACGCCGGCGCAGTTCCGATGAGGAAACATCCAGAGCCGGAAAAGACGCCCATAAAACACCGGGCGGCGTCTTCGATCGCGCCGCCCCCGGTCTCGAGAGTATCGTGAAGCGGCATAAATTTAGCACTTTGGCCGGGGATTTCCAACGGGAAAGATTCTTCGCATTGTCGGCACCCGCCAGAAAATAAAGCACGGTCCCGGGTCCGGATCTCTTCCGGAAAACTTTAAGCGTGTCCACCGTGTAAGAAGTCCCGCCACGGCGCACCTCTTCCGTGGACACCGCGAACCGCTTCTTCCCCTGAAGAGCTTCGCGCAGACAGCGCAGTCTGAGCGGAACAGGCAAAAGATCCCCCTTTTTCAGGGGCGTGCGGTGTGAGGGTACGAAATAGATCTTATCGAGATTGAATTCCGAGAGGGCAAACTCGGCTAGATGCAGATGGCCATTGTGGACCGGATTGAAACTTCCTCCAAAGATCCCGATCTTACGCGCGGATCTGGCCATCACCCAGCACAACATACTTATAGGAGGTGAGTTCTTCCAATCCCATCGGCCCGCGCGCATGAAGCTTGTCGGTGGAAATTCCCATTTCGGCGCCCATGCCAAACTCGCCCCCGTCATTGAAGCGCGTCGAGGCGTTGACGAACACCGCGGAACTATCGACCGTATTCGTAAAAAGTTCTGCGTTTTTTTTATTCTCGGTGACAATGGCGTCCGAATGACGAGAACCGTATTTTTCAATGTGCGCTATCGCTCCGTCCAACCCCTTCACCACGCGCACGGCAAGGATCAAATCAAGGAATTCTGCCCCCCAGTCTTTTTCGGAAGCCTTCTTCGCACCGCTCAAAAGCGGCCGAGCCTTCTCGTCGGCGCGTATCTCGACCTTCTTCTTCGCAAGCGCCAGGCCTAAGGAGGGAAGGAATTTTTTAGCGACGCTCTCATCCACAAGCAGGCACTCCAGGGCGTTGCAAACCGCCGGATTCTGTGTCTTTGCATTGACGACGATTCTTTCGGCTTTGGCAAGATCGGCCTCTTTGTCTACATACACGTGGCAGACGCCCTTGTAATGTTTGATGACAGGGATCTTGGATATCTTCGCGACTTCGCGGATAAGACCCTCCCCGCCGCGCGGGATAACAAGGTCTATGACATCCTCCATAGAAAGCAGTTCTTTCACCGCCGCACGGCCGGAACTGCCCACAAGCTGGAACGCGGCCTTCGGAATGCCCGACCGCACCGCGCCCTTTACAAGCGCCTCAAACATCGCCTGGTTGGTTCGCAGTGCTTCTGAGCCGCCCTTTAGGATGACAGCGTTGCCGGACTTAAGGCACAGCGCCATGCAGTCGGCGGTGACATTCGGCCGTGACTCATAGATGATAAGGATGACGCCTAACGACACACTTACTTTACGGATGCAAAGACCATTCGGCCGTTGGCGCTCCCAAAGAACGCGGCCTACGGGGTCCTCGAGTTTTGCCACGGCATCTACCGAGGCGGCGATGTTTTTGAGTTTGGCTGCGTCCAATGCAAGGCGGGCCAAAAGCGGAGCGGCTAGGCCCTTTTTCCGTGCGGCGTCCACATCCAGGCGGTTTGCGGTAAGCACTTTGGAAGAAGCGGCATCAAGCGACGCGGCCATCGCTCGAAGCGCGGCGTTTTTTTGTTCCGCGCTGAGGAGAGCAAGTACGGAAGCGGTTTTTTTTGCCTGGAGAACCGACTTTTTTAAGGCGTTCATTTCGAACCCTTGGACTTAAAAAAAGTGCCAAAGTTTTCTTTATTTTCGATACGACGCATGAGATTTGACGTGTTGCCGGAAGTTAGGGTCACGGAGATGCCTGATTCCGTGCAGGAACGTATCGCCTCTAATTTCGACTGCATGCCACCGACAGTAAAATGTGATTTCTTGTCCTTAACGTGCGAAAAGATGGAAGAATCGCCGGCTTCGACCACCGAGATCTTTTTGTCCGCGCTGTCGTAAAGGCCGTCCGTGTCGGACAAAATGATGAGTAGATCGGCTTCGATTACTTTCGCGAGCATCGCGGAGAGCTGATCGTTGTCGCCGAACTTGATCTCTTCGGTCGCGACGGTGTCGTTCTCATTGATGATGGGAACGTGTTTGAGACGCTGGATCTCGTTCAGCGTCTTTTTCGCGTTCTGCCGCCTTTTTTCGTCGACCAGATCGTCGCGCGTCAGGAGCATCTGAGCCGTGGAAAACTTATGCTTTGAGAACGCCTCTTCCCAGCACTGCATGAGATAACGCTGGCCGATGGCGGCCAATGCCTGCAGACCCTCCATCGTCGAAGGCCTGTTTTTTTGACGCAAAAGTGTCATGCCGGCACCAATCGCGCCGGAGCTCACGATCGAGACCTTCGTGCCAGCCTTCAGGAACGCGGCCATCTCGCCTGCAAGCTTGTTGATGACGGATTTCGTGAATGTACCGTCCTTCGTGAGGACCGACGTCCCGATTTTAACGACCAGATTATCGAGTCTCTTCATCAAAGATTCCTCAACTCATTTAACAAAGCTTTCATCCCCTCGCCCGTGGCCGCCGAGATCGGGATGATCTTTTTACGGACTTTTTTCCGGAAAAGTTTCAGGTTTTCCTGCGCCTCGGGAAGATCCATCTTGTTCGCGACGATCACCTGGGGTTTATCTGCCAGCTTTTTGGAATAGGACGCCAGCTCCTTGTTCATCGCCTTGTAATCGGAGAGCGGGTCGCGCCCATCCACTGCCGCAAAATCGATGATATGCAAAAGACTTTTCGTCCGCTCCACATGCTTCAAAAAATCAATTCCCATCCCCCGCCCCTCATGGGCTCCCTCGATAATACCGGGAATGTCCGCGACGACTTTCGTCTGATCGTCGTCAAATTTTACCACGCCCAGGATCGGATTTTTAGTGGTAAAAGGATAGGCCGCTACTTTGGAGCGCGCGTTCGAGACGCGGGAGATGATCGTGGACTTTCCGGCATTCGGAAATCCGACAAGCCCCACATCCGCGATCAGCTTTAACTTTAAGTGGATGTCTTTTTCCTCGCCGACTTCCCCGAGAGTGGCGTCGTTCTTTTTATCGTTGCCCTTCCCGCCATTTCCGCCGCGGCAGACATTGACACGCATTCCTATTTCCGCAAGGTCTTTCAAAAGTTCTCCCGTGCCGCTGTCAAACACCTCCGTGCCAGGAGGGACGCCGATGACCCGGTCGGCCGCCGTGGCGCCTGTCATATTGCTGGAAGATCCATGCGCGCCGTGGTCTGCGGCAAAATGGCGGTTCATCTGAAAATCAAGCAATGTCTGGATGTTCGGCCGGGCTTCGAGGATGATCGAACCGCCATCGCCACCATCGCCGCCGGTTGCGCGATGGTGGCCCGGACGGCTGCGATCAAGGCTGTTACAGCCCTTGCCGCCCTGTCCCGCAATACAATGGATGACTGCTTCATCAACGAACATGGAAAAAGTCTCCTAAAATAAAGAAACCGGAAACCAGCAACTTAAGCTGGTTTCCGGTTGCTGGGATCGGTTTCGTGATTATGCTTCTGACGGGATGATGTGCACGCGGTTGGACGGCTTAAAGAGAACCACGCCGTCTTTCAACGCGAACAATGTAAAGTCGCGGCCTTGGCCAACACACTTTCCGGGAAAATATTTTGAACCTTTTTGGCGGATGATGATACTTCCCGCCGTGACGGTCTCGCCGCCGTAGCGTTTCACGCCCAACCGTTGCGAATGTGAATCGCGGCCGTTCTTAGAAGAACCGCCGCCCTTTTTTGTGGCCATTACGCGTCCTTACTTGCCCTGCGAAGCCGCTTGCGGCGAAGCAGGGTGGATCGACTTGATCTTGAGCCTAAGATATTGCTGCCGGTGACCCCTTTTGGTCGCCGACTTCTCACGCCGAATGTACTTGAAAGAGATGACTTTCGGTCCTTTGGCATCGCCCAGGAGGTCCGCCTCGCAATAGGCGCCCTTCACGTACGGACGACCCACCTCGATACCGCTGTCCCCTGAGAGGAGGAGCACCCTGTCCAGCTTGACGGTCTTGGCCGCTTTGGCATGGTCAAAAAGCTCCACAAGCAGCTCATCGCCGCTCTTCACTCTGTATTGTTTTCCGCCCGACTCAATGACTGCAAACATAAGGCAAGAAAGTTACCATAGCCTCTTGCGCTTGTCAAGAATCCTCTTGATCCGGATCTCTTCGATATGCAGGTAGGGATCGGCCACCAGGCTGATGTGGTTGGTGGACTGCCCCTCCAGTTGACGGATCAGGCGTTCGTTGTCGCGCCCCAAAAGCTCGATCACATCTGTCGAGGCGGTAAGCTCCACCTGCTCGCGGCGTATGGACTTTAAGTACTGCGAAAGCTTCTGCAACGCGTCGGCCGCCACGGTCTCCTTGGATTTCACGATGCCCTTCCCCTTGCAGTAAGGGCAGGCCGTCGTGGAGGCGCCTTCCAGACTCTTGCGCATGCGCTGACGGGTCATCTCGACCAAGCCCAGCTGAGACAGGTTCAGAAAACTCGTCTTCGCGCGGTCTTTGCGCAACGAATCTTCAAGGATCTTG
>JANNFA010000145.1:0-6045 GCA_031379345.1 Candidatus Omnitrophota bacterium
GTTGCATCGTTCGGGCTGATGTAGAAGTCGCCCGGGATGAACCAACCAGCCAACAGACCGAAAGACACATCTTCGGTGTAGTCGTAGGTGGCCTGAAGGTCGATCTCGTAACCGATTTCGTCATTACGAACAGAGCCTGTCGTGCTGCCGGCTGTTGTGCGTACGTCTTCATCGGTCCAGAGGTACGTGAACGAGCTTTCCAGCAACAGATCTTCCATGGGCTTCAAAGCACCCTTGACCTGGATGAACTGTTGATTGAAGGTCGCGGACTGGTCGACAGCGTCGGCAGTCGCGTACACGAACTCACGGAAGTCAGCGTAGGCGGTCCAGAAACGACCACGATAGAGGCTGTTCCAGCCGCTCCAGTCGTTCGAGGTGTTCACCGTCGCATCAGCTCCGTCGCCCGACATGAGCACGTATTCCAGCGTCAATTCCGGCTTCCAAACGCTATCCCAGCGATAGGTACCGAATATATCGGCTGCCCATGCATCGCGATCTCTCTCAGGGAGAGTCGAAGCAGATTGGAATTTACCACCCTGGTACGCCAATTCGCCACCCAGCGTGATCTGGCTGATGGGGTCGAACTGAACGCGTCCACCATAGGTGTCCGTGTTGTTGACAATCGGAGCTCCGAGCGTGCCGCTGACGGTATTTTTATCGTAGTTTCCGACATAGTAAGCTTCAGCCACCGCATTGTATTCCGCGAACTTGTAATTCAAGTTCACGATGTACAGGTCGATGTCATTCTCAGCGTTCGGCGCGCCTTCGGTTACTTTTGAGTAAACGAAGTCGATGGTCCACGGGTTGAAGTCAAGGGTCGAGCGGATCGCATCAAACGCGGTCGTGACGGAATACTCATCCGCCTGCGTGATGCCCTGCTGATCCCATGCTGCGTTGTTGTTCCCGATGACGAATCCACGACCGAACCAGAGGTCCTGACGACCGATGGTCATGGTGAGAGGAGTGTAAAAAATCTCCTTCATCTGAACATAGGCGAGGTCGAGTTCGATATCGAACTCGTTGGTTGCTCCGGACGACGTCGAGCCTGAGCTCGCGAGCGTATCGGAGTTCCAATCGCGCTGGTTGACGAGGTTGATCACGGTCGAGACGTTGTCCGTCAAGTCGGCCGAGACTTCCACCTGCGTGTTGGTACGGAAGTAGTTATCCGCATCCGAACGCTGGGCTGATGTCCCTGAGTGTGACAGGTTCGGAATACCCGATCCCAGAGTCGCACCCACAGGGTTCACGCTTGCATCATTGTTTTCGAGAAGATCATAGTCGGCGCGATAGAACGCGTACGAATCGATCGACCCGCTGACCTTCACGTTCTGCGTTTCGGCAAACGCGGGAACCGCGATGCCAAGCGCAAGCGCGAGGACAAATAAGGATTTAATTGATTTCATTTGAATCTCCAATTGGTTTATTTTCTTATTTAGGGTACTGCTTTTAGGTCCCGACGTCTTTATCGTCGGACGATAACCGGCGCCTTTAGGTGTTCCCCCCCTTTCGTGGCATAGATTAGGTTATCTGGTCGTTTGTATTAAACAACTTCTATAGTGTAACGAACGCATTAAAGGCTGTGAAGTCTATTTTTTTTATAATAATTCTTTAGAGAAGTAAAGATCTTGGTATCGTTGGGAGGACTGTTAATCGATTAAAACTTTGAATCTGAAGAGTAGATATCATCCAAAAGATCTTGGACTCCTGAAAGCTTCATCCAGCGGTCCTCAGAGAATAAGACTAGGAAAACCCATGCCGTTCCGGCCACGTAGACCGAACCCAGCATCAACAAAAGAACGGCCTTGATGACAACGCTCCAGGGGGTCAGGAGAACCAGTGTGACAGGGATGACCACGACCGCTACCGCGGAGACCATGGTGCCGAAAAGGAGCAGGCAGAATAAAACGAGGTGCTTACGGGCTATTTTAAGCGCGTGGGCATAGGCCGTAGCGAGGGTAATCTTGGCATACTCGAGAGCCTTCTGCTGGTATTGCTTGAAAAGGCCAAGGGTCGCCCCATAAGTGAGGTCGGCGACTTTGCCCCAAACCTTGTCGGTCTCGGCCTCGAAGCGCCGGCCGATCGCCTTACCGATTTCTTGAAGAAGATCCAAGAATAAGTCCCAGTAAAAGCGCTCCGACCGCGACCCCGCCCAGATACGCCCAAGGGTTGTCATGAATACGGTCATCCAAATCGGAAATGACCTCGCGGACACTATCCCCGCCCTCGCCTACCCAATCCTCCGCGCTATCTTTCACACGGCGGTAGCTTTTTTTGCTTTTTTTGGCGGCGTCTTCAAGAACATCGCGGATCTGAGAATAGCGGTCGGTGACAAGACTTTGGATCTCGTCTTTTTTTTCACGTGCGGCTTCGTTCAAAAGATGTAAGGCTTCTTCGAATTTTTTTGTGCTGTTGTTGTTTTCCATGTTTTTTACAATAGACCTTGCTCTATGAAAAGTCAACCGCGTTCTGTATAATGACCGCAACGATTTATAGAGTTTTGTAACCGGAGGGCCGATGGCCGAGAAGCCGCGCTTTTATGACGCTAAAATAACGAAGATCGTGTCGCTCAGCGACACGGTGAAACACTTTGTGCTTCAGTATGCGCCCGACGCCGACACGAATTTTATCGCGGGGCAGTTCATGCAGGTGCATCTTGAGAAGGAAGGAAAACCACACAAGAAGTCCTACTCCATCGCCTCCTCCCCTTCCCTTCCCAAATCTATCGAGCTTTGTATTAAAAAAGTAGAGGGCGGCTATGTGTCTACTTGGTTCTTCGGATTAAAGGAAGGTGATGTCATCCACACCGCTTTGGCTTACGGGGTATTCACGGTAAAAGAGCCCTGGCAGGACAATCTCGTCTTCGTGGGCACCGGTACCGGTGTGGCGCCTCTTCGCGGCATGATCCACAAACTATACGAGGAGGGCTGTACAAAAGATATCTGGCTCATCTTCGGAAATCGCTACGAAACGGATGTCCTCTATGACGCCGAATGGCGCGCGCTCGAGAGAAAGCATAAAAATTTCCATTTTATCCCGACGGTGAGCCGCGGCAAGGACTGGAAGGGTGAAACGGCCTATGTTCAAGAGATCGTGAAGCGCGTGTTCGCCGGAAAGAACGAAGGATTTGATTTTTACGGCTGCGGGCTCGTGCCGATGTGTCAGCAGCTCAAAGCGGCTTTGCTTGAGATGGGCATCCCCAAAGAACGCATCCATTTCGAACAGTTCACTTGAAGAAAATCACGCTCGTCTTCTTTCTTCTCCTCTGTCTTTCCGGCCGGGCCTTTGCCTGGGAGGAGCGTCCCCTGCACGACTCTATCGTCGGATTCTTCAAAGAGATCGAAGCGGTCTTTTCCTGGCATTTGGAAGACCGGAAAACCTTAAAAGAGGTTGCCGAAGAAACCGCTCAAGGTATTCTTAGTTGATCTCCGAAGAACTAAAAAAGCGCATCCTCATCCTCGACGGCGCGATGGGCACTATGATCCAGCGCCACAAGCTGGAGGAAGCGGACTTCCGCGGGGAACGTTTCAAAGACCATCCCTCGCCTCTTAAGGGCAACAACGACCTGCTCGTGCTGACCCAGCCCAAGATCATCGAAGACATCCACCGCGAGTACCTTGAGGCCGGGGCTGATATTATCGAGACGAATACGTTCAACTCGAACAGCGTCTCCATGACAGACTATAAAATGGAAAAAGAGGTCATTTCCATCAATAGTGCCGCGGCGGCACTCGCGAAAAAGGCGGCGGCAGATTTCACGGCAAAGAACCCATCGAAACCGCGCTTTGTGGCCGGCGCCATTGGTCCGACGACTCGCACGGCCTCCCTCTCGCCCAACGTCAATGACGCGGGTTTTCGTGCGGTCTCTTTTGACGACCTGGTAAAGGCGTATTCAGAGCAAGCGGAGGCGCTTTTGGACGGGGGTGTGGATCTTTTTCTTATCGAGACAGTTTTCGACACACTAAACTGCAAGGCCGCGCTCTTTGCCGTCGCGGAGCTCTTCGAGAAAAAGGACCGTAAAATTCCCATCATCGTCTCGGGCACCATCACCGACTTAAGCGGACGCACGCTCTCGGGGCAAACGGTCGAAGCGTTCTGGAACTCCATCTCGCACGCCGAGCTATTGGCGGTGGGTTTGAATTGCGCACTGGGGGCCAAGGAACTCCGGCCGCATCTTGAAGAACTCTCACGCGTTGCGCCTATCTACATCAGTGCCTATCCGAATGCCGGACTTCCCAACCAATTCGGGGAGTACGACCAGACGCCCGAGAAGATGGCCGAATATGCACGAGACTTCGTGCAAAGCGGGTTCATCAATATTCTAGGCGGCTGCTGCGGCACGACCCCGGCCCATATCCGGAAGATCGCCGAAGTTGCCGCGGGGGCATCTCCCCGTAAACCCAGTGCAGTCGAGCCGTACACGCGTCTTTCGGGTTTAGAGCCCATCACGATCCGCCCCGACAATCTTTTTATGAATGTTGGCGAGCGCACAAATATTACAGGCTCTCCAAAGTTTTCAAAATGTATCTTGGCGGGTGATTTCGAGGGCGCCCTCTCCATCGCGAAGCAACAGGTCGAGGCAGGCGCTCAGATCATCGATGTGAACGTCGACGAGGGCATGATCGACTCCGAAGCGACTATGGTGAAATTTTTAAACCTCGTCGCTTCCGAGCCTGACATTTCGAAGATCCCCATCATGGTCGACTCTTCCAAATGGTCAGTCCTCGAGGCGGGTTTGAAATGCCTTCAGGGAAAGGGTGTGGTCAATTCCATCAGTCTAAAAGAGGGGGAGGCAAAGTTCCTCGAGCAAGCCAAGAAGGTGCGCCGCTACGGCGCGGCCGTGGTCGTGATGGCCTTTGACGAAAAAGGCCAGGCCGACACCGCTGCCCGCAAAGTCGATATTCTCTCACGTTCTTACGAGCTTCTTATCAAGAAGGCCGGGTTCGTTGGACAGGACATCCTCTTTGATCCCAATATCCTTACCGTCGGCACAGGCATGGACGAACATTCCAATTATGCGGTCGAGTTCATCGACGCGACGCGGGAATTAAAAAAACGCTTCCCTCTCGCCCATGTTTCAGGCGGCGTGTCGAACCTGTCCTTCTCTTTCCGCGGCGTGCAAAGCGTGCGCGAGGCGATTCATTCGGTTTTTCTGTACCATGCGACAAGAGCAGGGATGGATGTCGGCATTGTGAATCCCTCGCTTCTGGCCGTTTATGATGATATTCCAAAGGACCTGTTAGGCTTGGCCGAAGACTTGGTCTTGAACCGCCGCAAGGACGCGACCGAACGTCTTTTGAAGTATGCGCAGGATAACGCCAACACCGAAACGAAGACCGCGGTGAAAGAAAAGGGGGAGTGGCGCAAAGCGTCCGTCGAAGAACGCCTGGCGCATGCGCTCGTTCACGGAATCACCGACCATATCGAGGAAGATGTAGAAGAGGCCCGGAAAAAATTCGCGCGACCACTGGAGGTCATCGAAGGGCCGCTGATGAACGGCATGAACGTGGTTGGCGATCTATTCGGCGCCGGGAAGATGTTTCTACCGCAAGTCGTGAAATCGGCCCGTGTCATGAAAAAAGCCGTGGCCTATCTCACCCCCTACCTTGAAAAGGACAAAACTTCGGGAGGCAGCCGCTCAGCAGGCAAGATTTTGCTCGCCACCGTGAAGGGCGACGTGCATGACATCGGGAAAAACATCGTGGGCGTGGTCCTTGCCTGCAACAACTACGAGATCATCGACTTGGGCGTCATGGTGCCCTGCGAGAAGATATTGCAAACCGCGATAGACGAACGCGTCAACATCATCAGCTTGTCCGGCCTCATCACCCCATCGCTGGATGAAATGGCGCACGTCGCGAAAGAAATGGAACGCATGGGGCTCCGTCTGCCTCTTCTCATCGGCGGCGCCACGACGTCCATTGCGCATACCGCTGTGAAAATAGAGCCCCATTACAGCGGCCCGGCCATCCATGAGCTGGATGCCTCCCGCAGCGTCGGCGTGGCGGGCAGTCTCGTGAACGCGGCCCTGCAGGGGAAATTCGTCGC
>JANNFA010000146.1:0-6695 GCA_031379345.1 Candidatus Omnitrophota bacterium
AGAGATGAGCGGCGCGATCAGCGTCTGCGAAAAGACGACAAAAAACCGTAACACCTCGCGCTTCACCAAGGTGCGAAAACCGACCGGGTTCTCGATCAGCATCACTCTTCCTCCTTCGTCAGGCGCAGGAATACTTTTTCAAGGCTTTCATCGCCCATGAGGGATTTTTTATCCCCGCGGTGAATGATGCGACCCTTGTCGACGATGATGACGGTCTTTGCGAGCCGCTCCGCCTCTTCCATATAATGCGTCGTCAAAAAAATAGTCTTTCCGAGCCGGTTCAACTCCTGCAAATAATCCCAGATGTGGTGCCGCAGTTCCAGGTCCGCGCCGGCCGTCGGCTCGTCCAAGATCAACACATCCGGGTCGTGCACCAGGGCCCGGCAGAGAAGGAGGCGGCGTTTCATCCCGCCGGAAAGTTTCCTAAAATCCTGTTTTCTTTTTTCATGCAGGCGAAACCGACGCAAAAGCTCATCCGCTTTCTTCATGGCGTCGTGCTTTGAGATGCCGAAATAGCCGGCCTGATAGACCAACACCTGTTCGATCGTTAAAAAGGGGTCTAAGTTGACCTCTTGCGGGCAAAGGCCGATACGCGGACGCGTCTGGCGATACTCTTTCACGACATCATGGCCGAACACGCGCACGGACCCTGAGTTAAAATTACACAGGCCGGTGATGGAGTGGATGGTCGTTGTCTTGCCGGCGCCGTTGGGCCCAAGAAAAGCCACAAAATCGCCGGGCGCAACCTCGAGACTCAAGCTGTCTAGCGCGCGGAACGAGCCATAGTATTTGGTGAGATTCTCGATCGCAACGGCCGGAGTGGTCATCTTTTTATCATACTGATATAATCAAGAGATGTCTATCAAAGCCGTTCTTTTTGACCTGGGAAAAGTACTTATCCACTTTGACTTCGAGCCCGCATTCAGACGGCTGGCAAAGCATTGCAAAAAAACCCCCAAAGACATCCGTGCGTTCTTTGCTTCGTCGGAGCTGGAAGTCCTTTATGACGGCGGAAAAATAACTTCCTATGATTTTTACCGCAAAGTGAGGCTCGGTCTTGGTTTTTCGTTGAGTTATAAACAATTCCAGCGCCTGTGGAATAGCATCTTCACGCCCGTGCCGGGAATGGCAGGACTTGTCCATCGTATCGGACGTCGCAAGCGCCTGGTCTTGGTCTCAAACACCAATGAAATGCATTTTTCTTTTGTGAAAAAACGTTATCCCGTCTTGAAAAAATTTCACTCCCATGTTCTGTCCTATGAGGAAAAAGTTCGAAAACCTGATGAGCGCATCTACCGCAAAGCGCTCAAGGCCTGCGGGGCGTAAGCCCGTGAAGTCCTCTACATTGACGACCGAGAAGACCTGACCTCGGCGGCCAAAGAGCTTGGTTTCCACGTTCACACCTTTAAAAACGACCGGCTGAAACTTGAAAAGCTTCTCAAAAAACACGGGGCGCTGAAATGAACACGTCTGAACTTCTAAAAACGGCAGTGCGCGCCGCGCTTGCAGCGGGAAAACTACAGATGCACCATTACGGAAAGCTACGCGCCTCGCAGATCTCCCAAAAATCCAAGAACGACTTTGTCACCGAGGTCGACAAGGCCTCTGAGAAGCTTATTCTATCTTTTATCCGTAAAAAATTCCCTAAGCATGCGATCCAAGCAGAGGAAAGCGGTGTCGCCGCCGGAGACAGCACTTGCTGGGTGATCGATCCGCTAGACGGCACCTCGAACTATATCCATCAATTCCCGATGTTCTCCGTGTCTATCGGCGTACGCCATGAGAACGAAACGGTAGCCGCAGTGGTCTATGACCCGCTCCACAAAGAATTGTTCACTGCCGAAAAAGGACGCGGCGCGCGTCTCAATGGTCGGCCCATCCATGTCTCGCCGGTCAAGACACTGGCCGACTCCATGATGGCAACGGGCATTCCATTCCGCGCACGCGGCCGGTTCGAAGAATACATCGAGTCCTTAAGAAAAGTCTCTTACGCCAGTGCCGGCATGCGGCGCGGCGGGTCTGCGGCGCTAGACTTGTCCTATGTGGCCTGCGGACGTTTTGAGGGCTTCTGGGAGATCAATCTTTCGCCATGGGACATGGCCGCGGGGGAACTTCTCATCCGGGAAGCGGGCGGCCATATTACTGATATTTGGGGCAAAGGGTCCTTCTTGAAAAGCGGGGACGTGCTGGGTTCAAACAACCTCATCCACGGCGAACTTCTCGCCATCACTTCGACCTCCTTCACCCCAAAACCACGAAGTGGTGAGCCTGTCGAACCATGACCCTGCATCTTGAGGACGATCAGATGTGCTACGTATGCGGCAAAAAAAACCGTGCCGGCTTTAAGCTGGATTTCACTCACATGCGCAAAGGACACCTCACCGCAGAAGTGATTTTCCAAAAAAAACATCAGGGCTACAAGAATATCGTTCATGGCGGCATGGTCACGATGCTTTTGGACGAGATCATGGTAAACCTCGCCTGGCTGGACGGCGTTCCCGCCGTCACGGCAGAGATCAGCGTCCGCCTTAAAAAGGCCGTTCCCGTGGGCCAAAAGATGCTTCTGGAAGGCTTTTTGGTGAAGGAAGAGGGGAGACTACTCCTCATGAAGGCCTCTGCCAAGGACTCCAAGGGGGTTCTTTACGCCTCCGCCGAAGCCAAATGCCTCAAAATGCCCTTGCCTGCGCGACCTAAACAGCGGTAAAATTGCCCTTATGCCTTACATCAGTTTACGTGTTGTTGGAAAGCTCACCAAAGAGCAAAAAGAAACCATCGCCAAAGAATTTTCGGAGACATTGGAACGCGTGGCCGGAAAACCAAAAAATGCGACGTATTTGGTGATCGATGAAGTCGAACGCGGAAATTGGGCGCAAGGCGAAAAACTTTTTTGACCCCTATTTATGCCTATTGAAAAACAGCTGTCCGTTTTCATGGAAAACAAGCCGGGGCATCTCTCCCGCATCTGCAATGCGCTGGCGGAGAATGATATCAATATCCGCGCGATGTCTGTGCACGACACCGTGGACCACTCCATCGTACGACTCATCGTCGATCATCCCTCCAAAGCACTTGTCATCCTGGAGGATGAGGGTGTGTACACCATCGCCCAAGACGTCGTTCTCGTCGACATAGAAAACAAACCTGGCATCATCTCTGATGTCGCGCGAAAACTTTTCAGGGCCGATATCAATATTGAATACGCCTACTGCACGGCCTCTAAGAACCAAGACTTCGGCTGCCTGGTGGTGAAAACCAAGGACATCGAGCAGACCGCGGAGATCCTTGAAACACTTTAAACAAGCAGCGCTCCTGCTCTGCCTGCTTGCCTTCAACCCCAACTCGTCCTATTCCGCGGAGGGGTCACGCCAGAGCGCCACCGTCGAAGCGGTCCTGGCAGGAGATACTGTACGCCTCAAAGGGGGGAGAGTCCTCAAGTACTCAGGGGTCGACACCTACTCTCCCGAGAGCAAGATCCCGTTATCCCGTGAATACGGCGTGCGCGCGCTGGAGTTCAACCATAAACTCGTTAACGGAAAAAAAATCGGGATCGAGTGGGGACCCAAGCTCCGAGATAAGCAGAACCGGCTTCTGGGCTATGTGTTCACCGAGGATGGGGCATTTGTGAACGAAGTGCTCTTGCGCGAAGGCCAGGCGAAAGCCCATATTGTCATTCCAAACACGCGCTATGCCGATAAGTTTCGAGAGTGGGAAGGGCTGGCGCGAAAAGCAAAAAAAGGGATCTGGGAACAAGAACCCTACGACCCGAACGCCTCCACAAAGATCATTGGCGAGAAAAATACCAAAATCTACTATTACCCAGATTCTCCGGAGCTTGAAAGGATCCCCGAGGCGCAGTGGGTTGTTTTTAGGTCTCGCGTCGATGCAAAGGCGGCCGGCTATCGAGCCTGTTTTACCTGCCGGCAAAAGGGCGAGTTCGATGAGTCCGAATAAACGGGCACTGTCTTGAAAACGGCTTCATTGAATGCTATACTCCCGTTACCTTAAATAAGGAGATTTCCTTGGAGCCACAAGAAAAAGAACGCCGCGAGTTTTTCCGAGTTCCGTACGCAACCACTTTAAAGTACAAGGCTTATAGCGAAAAAGATGCAAACGCAACCGCGCAAAACATCAGTCAGTCCGGGATCCTTTTCCAAACGGAGCAAAAACCGCCTAAGCTGTCCAGCATTGTTTGGCTCAATCTAGACATCAGAACTCTCAAGATTTGCCAGGAAATCGAATCCCGGGCCTTGATATTCAACAATGGCATCCTTGGGAAAGTTGTCCGTGTCGAAGAAGACGCGGATAGCGGAAAGTCCTATGACATCGGCGTCTGCTTCTTGAAAAAAGATCAAAAAAATAGCGCTGGCGTTAGCGAACTTCTCAAAACACTTTAAGCAGCCTTAATCAATTCGTACAGCATTTAATTTTGACTTTAAAGGGCCGGCTAATAACCGGCCTTTTGATTGCCCTTTAATGTCGTATAATGTATATTATGTAAGGTATTAAGGGGCAGAAGAGCCTTAGACCTTCTGAGGAGCTCCCGCGAGGTTCTTCGCGTCCGCTTCCAGAGACTCTAGGTATTCCTTAAGAGGCACACCGTAAGCGGCATTGTCGTGATAAGGGTAAATAAAATCGCCGTGAATGGACTTTTGGCCGTCCGCCTGATTGACGCAGACGTACCCTTCAGCTGTTTTTTGAAGAAAAAGCAAATCGGTGTGACGCACGCTAAAATTGGGCTGAGACTCGTCGATATAGACCTTTCCGCCGCCGCCTTCGATGGTCACCAGGGCTCCGGGGAGCTCTCCCCGGCCTTTTAGAACCTGTATAAGCTGGACCTGTGCGCGGGTGGTGTCCACTTCCTGGTCTACGCTAATTACGTAACCGATTGCCACAAGATCAGCTTCTTTTAAAAGTTTGTCGGTCTGCATGTGGGTGAGCGCGAAACAAGCTGTCTCGGCAACAAGCGCAAAATAGAAAACGAGGAGCAATAGACGTCTCATAAGGTTCTTATTTTAACAGACCGCGAAGGCGGATGAGGAATAAAAAACCCTTGGAGGCTTTGACGCCCCCAAGGGTCTTCGTGCTTAAAACCTACCTTAGAACACCACCTTGACTTCACCCACGAGCTGCGTCGCGCAGTCATCGAATGGAGACTGATAAAGGTCGCCCGGGAGGAACCAGTCCGCCATCATCGTGAAGGTCACGTCTTCGGTGTAGCTGTAGATAGCAGCTAGGTCGATCTCATTTCCAATCCCGTCGTTCAGTGTCGAGCTGGTCGGGGACGAGGGAACGAAGTGATAATCATCTGTCGCCCAGAAGTACCACCATGAGGCCGTCAGCTTCAGGTCTTCCATAGGCTGCATCGAACCATAGACGCTGATATGCTGCTGATTCTGTCCGGCGGCTTGGTCACCCGTAAATGCGGTCGACCAATACACTTCCTTGTAATCATGGATCCAGCCGTAGATGGGTCCGCGGAAAGCCCCGTTCCAAGAGCCGTAATCCCCCGATGCTCCGGCAGAAAGATCGCTTTCGCCATCAAGAAACACGTATTGGATGCCCAACATCGGTTTCCAAGTGCTGTCCCAGCGGTATTCGGCGAACAGGTCGGTCGCCCAAGCCGCGCGGTCACGTTCCGTAGCGCCAAGAGAGGCCTGGAAACTGCCGAATTGGTAAGCCACTTCGCCGCCCAACGTCATCTGGCTGATCGGGTCAAACTGCACACGGCCACCGACAGTGTTGGTTTCTTGGTCCTGGGTTCCGGTCGCTGCGGCTAACGTCCTGCGGTCGTATTGACCCGTATAATAGAGATCGGCAACGGCATTGTATTCCGCGAACTTGTAGTTCAAGTAGGCGATGTACAAGTCGCTGTCATCTTCCGGATTCGGGCTTCCTTCCGAGATCTTGGAATACACAAAGTCCAGGGTCCAGGGGTTAAAATCCAGCGTCGCGCGAATCGCATCGAAGGACTGCACCTGGGTGAATTCATCCGCCTGGATGATCCCCTGATTGTCTTGCGGATTCCAGCCGATGATGAAGCCGCGGCCGAACACGAGGTCCTGACGGCCGATCGTCAGAGTGAGCGGAGTGTAGAAGATCTCCTTCATCTGGACGTAGGCAAGGTCGAGCAGGATGTCGAACTCATTGGCCGAGTTCGAGGTGCTGACCAGCGACGAACTGACACTATCCGCATTCCAGTCGCGCTGGTTGATCAAGTTGATGACCGTCGACACGTTGTCGGTGAGGTCAGCAGACACCTGAACCTGCGTGATGGAAAAGAAGAAGTTATCCGCATCCGAACGCTCCGAGCTTGTTCCGGAATGCGAAGAACCCGGGGCCGTCGCTCCAAGCGGCAGCACACCGGCATCATTGCCGTCGAACAGGTCGAAGTTGTTACGGTAGAACGAGTAGACGTCGAGAGTGCCGCTCACCTTCACGTTCTGGGTCTCGGCGAACGCGCTTGCCGAAAACACCAGGCCGAGGGCAAGAAGCGCCACGACTTTGGATTTAAAATAGTTCATTTAAACTCCTTATTAGGACTTTATTTTCTTGTTTAGGCGCTGCTTTTAATTCCGGTTACCCGGCGAACAACCCAGCCTTTTAGGTGACTCCCCCCTTTCGCGGCCACGTTTAGGTCGTCCATCAATCGATTCAATCTAACGAATACTATTGTCCTTTTTAATGTTAAAAGCTTG
>JANNFA010000060.1:0-5099 GCA_031379345.1 Candidatus Omnitrophota bacterium
ATTTTGGAATTAGCGGGCAAGGATCCGGAGAAGATTGACGCGGCCATGGTGTTTGAATCCGCCAAAAAGAATGACCCTGCGGCTGTTTTGCTCGTTGAGGAAACCAGTACGCGGCTTGGACTTAAGGTCGCTTATCTGACCAATTTTTTTAATCCGGAAGTCGTTGTGCTGGGCGGCGGCATGGAGCGGGGCGGAGAGCTTGTATTGAACACCGTCCGCCGCGTCGTGAAACAGCTGGCGATGGAAGAGGCATCCGGCATCGCTAAGATCATTCTCTCACGTTTGGGCGAGGATGCGGTTGCCTACGGCGCCGTCTGTCTTGTGACTCAAGAGCTTTTCGCGGAGGTATGAGATGGCCCAAGTGACTAGAAGGCGGTTGTTGGACCAGGTTGAGCTAAACGACCACGAAAAAAAGAATTTACAGATTCTCGACACGATCCGCAAGAAGGGTCCCATCGCGCGGGCCGAGATCTCACGTCTAATTGGACTCAACATCGTCACCGTCACTAGCTACGTTGACCAATACATTAAAAAAGGCGTCATCCAGGAAGTTGGTATCGATGTTTCCAGCGGAGGCCGTAAACCGACCCTTGTTGATTTGAATCCGAATTCCGCGTTTCTTATCGGGGTCGGCCTTAACATTGTGGATATGATCGCGACCCTCTCTAATTTAAAGGGTGATATTACCTACACAGTAAAGAGAGAAAGGCCTTTGGCGTCCGGCGAAGAGCTGATCTATGCCATGGTGGATCTTGTTGAGGAATTGATCAAAAAGTCTAAGGCCGACACTGGGAAAATTCACGGCATTGGTCTCGGTATCCCGGGTATTTTTAACCGCGAAACGAACTCTGTGCGCTGGCCCCTAGGTCTTCTGAAGGGTGATCTAGAGATCACGTCCTCCATTCACGCCGTTTTTGAGGAGAAGTTTGGCATCCCAACCATTGTGGATAACGACGCGAACGCGGCAGTTTTTGGAGAGGAGTGGTATGGCAAAGGCCTGGACGCGCAGCACGTCATTTATCTTTATTCAGCGTACGGCTGCGGGATACTTGTCAATGGTCAGATCTACCGGGGTGCGAGCGGGAGTGCGGGTGAATGGTTATTTGATGAGGAACCAGATGCCACAGGCATCATGACGAGGACCTACCAGTCGGGGTTGTGGGGGATTGACATGGGCATCGCGAAGGCAGCGCAGGACGCCCAGAAAGAAAATCCATCTTCGAAAATTTACCAATCAAAGGACTCCAAAAAAATCGATATTATCGCGGTTGTAAAGGCCGCGGAAGCCGGGGATGTTTTGGCAAGTACGATCTTGAAAGAAGCCGGGAGACGATTAGGACATAAGGCGGCATTTCTAGTAAATTTATTTAATCCGGATCTCTTGATCATCGGGGGAGGGATCGAGGTCGGTGGAGCGCCTCTTATTGATGGGGTGCGTGATGTGGTCAAGCGTCTTTCGATACCCGAGGCGACGGATAAATTACGCATCGTGCCATCCTCACTCGGAGAAAATGGAGTGCCGCTTGGAGCGGCCGCTTTCGTGGCCCAAAATTATTTCGTCACCGTCTGAGATGGAAAACCAAGCCTGTATTTACTGCAATGCCGCGTTCGTTCCAAACAAATATTCTCCCAAGCAAAAGGTCTGCTCAAATTCCGAGTGTCAAAAAAAACGCCAGCTCGAGAGCATGCGCGTTTGGCGGAAGACACATCCTAATTACTTCAAATATGATGAATCTAAGGGTCCTGAGTGGCTGGACATGCAGCGCCGTCGCTCAAAACTTTGGCGCGACAAGAACCCCGATAAGGTTCGTTCTTACCGTCAAGCGCATAGCGATGAATACCGCGCCTACATGCGACAGTACATGCGTCAGTACCGCCAACGGCAGCGCGGAGGCGGAACTACCGCCGCTCTGGCGGGTCCCGAAACGCCCTCTAACCCCTAAAGGACTCTGATGCTCGAATCGATACTCCGCGCCCGCCAGACGGTGCTTGATGGTGGCGAACTTTCCTATGAAGACGCGCTCGACCTGACCAATATCCCGGATATTGAGGTGCCCTATTTGTCCGCGGCTGCGAATGAAGTCCGTCAAAGGTATGTCGGCAATGCCGTCGAGTCCTGCGCGTTGTCCAATATCAAAAGCGGTAATTGCAGCGAGGATTGTAAGTTTTGCGCCCAATCCGCGCACTATAAGACCGATTCGCCTATCTATCCGCAGATCTCCGTCGATGAGATCGTCCGTCAGGGTAAAGCGGCGGAGGCGATGGGTGCGACCGAGTTTTGCATGGTCTCAAGCGGCTGGGGCGCAACGAATGCCCAAGAATTTGAAACAGTCCTAGAGGCTGTCCGGCGCCTTCGCGCCGAAACAGGCCTTTTTATCGATGCCTCGCTTGGATTTTTAACACCAGAGCAAATGACCGCACTTAAAGAGGCCGGCCTGTACCGCAATAATCATAATTTGGAAGCTTCGAAGGGTTATTTCGACAAGATCTGCACGACGCATACCCACGAACAGCGTGTGAATCATGTTGAGATGGTGCGTCATTATGGTATCCATCCGTGTTCGGGCGGAATTCTCGGGATGGGCGAGACGCCAAAGGACCGGATCGACCTCGCCTTCGAATTGAAACACTTGAAAGCAGAATGCGTGCCGATCAATGTTCTTAATCCTAGACGCGGCACCCCGCTGGGTGATGTTGAAACGTTAACACCTATTGAGATCATAAAGTATATCGCTATTTACAGACTCATCCTGCCTCAAAGCACGATCAAGATCGCAGGGGGGCGCGAGGTAAACCTTCGTGATATGCAAGCCATGGCGATGCAGGCGGGGGCCAACGGGCTGATCCTCGGGAACTATTTGACCACGATGGGGAGAAGCCCCTCGCAGGATATCCAGATGCTGAAAGACCTCGGATTTGAGGTCGTGCCCGTATGCAGCGGCAAGGGCTGAGTTTCCTCGAGGCTCAGCTCGCCGAAGCCAAAGAACGGAACCTTTACCGTATTCCCGAGCTTTTCGAATCCAAGAAACCCTCCAAAAGGCTCGGCCGTTTCGTCGATTTTTCCTCGAATGATTATCTGGGTTTGTCCCAGCACCCCCGTGTTATCGCCGCGGCCTCGCGCGCTTTAAAAAATTGGGGAACCGGAAGCGCGGCCTCGCGTCTTTTGTCTGGAAATCTGGACATCCACGAAAAGTTGGAAAAGAACCTGGCTCATTTTAAACGGGAACCGGCGGCGGTCGTATTTTCATCGGGTTATCTTGCAAACCTGGGAACGATAGGGACTTTGGCCGGCGAGGCCGATATTGTGGTGCTCGATCGCTTGTGTCACGCGAGTCTGGTGGATGGGGCGAGGCTGTCCAAGGCGAAGCTTTGGGTCTATCGTCACCGTGATGTTTCTCAGTTGGCAGAGTTATTGAAGCGTGCAAAAAATTTCCGCAGGCGTTTGGTTGTGACGGACGCCTATTTCAGCATGGACGGCGACCTTGCTCCGCTTCCGGAGATCATTCGAGTTTGCCGTGAGACGGATTCTATGCTCATGATCGACGAGGCGCATTCTACGGGGGTCTATGGCCGTACGGGACGCGGTGTTATGGAGCATTTTGGGGTCACGGGGGGCGTGAATGCGGTGATGGGGACACTTTCCAAGGCTTTGGGGAGCGTTGGAGGGTTTGTCTGCGGCAGCACGGCGCTCAAAAGAGCGATTGTGAATTTTTGCCGGCCTTATATTTATACAACCGCTCCCGCGCCCGCCTCATCCGGCTCCGCGTCCGAAGCGCTGGATGTCATCAAGGACGAGCCTATTTAAAGGGCACGCCTTTGGAGCAACACGCGTCTTGTCCGGGAAGGATTGGAAAGGCTGGGGATGGACCTGATGGGCTCGGAAGGGCCCATCATCCCGGTCCGAATCGGCGACGCAGCTCAGACGATGAAACATAAAGAAACTTTAAAAAGACACGGATTTTTTGTTTCTGCCATCCGCCCGCCTTCAGTGCCCGCCGGGAGCGCGCGTCTGCGTTTGTCTGTTTCGGCCGTCCACACTCCCGAGCAGATCGCGGGGGTTTTGTCCGCATTCAAAAAATTAAGAGGCAAGGGTCAATGAAAAAGCAGAGGACGGAAGACTGGGTGAGGATGGACCGGGAGGCGGCGTGGCACCCTTTTACGCAGATGAAGGACTGGCAGATGTCCGACCCGGTTACCGTAATCGAGCGCGCGAGTGGAAATTATCTGATAGACACGGACGGAAAAAAATATCTCGATGGGGTTTCTTCTCTTTGGGCGAATGTGCATGGCCATCGTGTGAAACAAATAGACCGGGCGGTAAAAAAACAGATCGACCGTATCGCACACACGACCTTTCTTGGGCTCACGCATCCGGGGGCTATTGAGCTATCCCACAAACTTATCCGTCTAGCCCCTAAAGGGTTGTCGCGCGCGTTCTACTCTGATTCCGGCGCGGCGTCCGTCGAAGTGGCGCTCAAGATGGCCTATCAGTATTGGCAAATTTTAGGCCGTAAGGAAAAAAAGACTTTTTTGTGCCTCAAGAATTCATATCACGGCGATACGATGGGAGCTGTGAGCGTCGGAGGTATCGAATTATTTCACCATCTTTTTGGAGCGCTCACTTTTCATACGCTGGAAGCCCCTTCCCCTTATTATTATCGTGATAATTTCAAGGCCGGCGAAGCGGCCTATGCGCAGCATATGGCCCGCAAGGTCGAAGCAATACTAAAAAAACATCACAGATCTGTCTGTGCGCTGATCTGGGAGCCCGCGATGCAGGGCGCGGCGGGGATGTTGAAGCAGCCGGCAGGTTATGGCGCGCTTCTCCGAAAGCTCACTAAAAAATATGGCGTCCTTCTGATCGCGGATGAGGTTGCCACCGGATTCGGGCGTACGGGAAAGATGTTCGCCTGCGAGCATGAGAATATTTCGCCGGACTTTTTGTGTTTGGCGAAGGGGATCACAGGCGGGTACCTGCCTCTTTCGGCGACTCTTACGACACAAGCCGTTTACGAGGCGTTTCTAGGTGAGTATGACGAGTTTAAAGCTTTTTTTCATGGCCACACCTATTCCGCAAATCCCTTGGCTTGCGCGGCGGC
>JANNFA010000114.1:0-7245 GCA_031379345.1 Candidatus Omnitrophota bacterium
TCAAGGACGGTAAGCGCCTGGCGGACGATAGAATGAGAACGACGGCCTTAGATGTCCACCACAAAACCGACACCACAGCTGTCCTTCTCGAACGCGGGATCGTAAAGGCCTTGTTTGGAAGGGATTTTCATGTCTAACTTGTTAGTATAACAAGCATTAGGGCGGGATTAAAGCTCTTTCAGGAGCTCCACAAAGAGGCGCACACCCACGCCCGTCGCGCCGATCGGTGAAAGCGGCTTCGGACTGTTGTCATTCCAAGCCGTGCCGGCGATGTCCAGATGTGCCCAAGATTTCGTATGGTCTGCGAACTCTTTCAAGAACATTCCAGCTGTGATCGTGCCAGCGGCCTTCTTGGAAATATTCTGGATATCCGCATACGTCGCCCGGATCAACTCTAAATATTCGTCCCAAAGCGGGAGTTCCCAGCAGCGCTCGCCCGTCTTCTCCCCGGCGCGCTCGATCTTTGCGACTAGCTCCGGATCCGTGCCCATAACGGCGATCGCACGGTCTGAGAAAGTCGCCGCACAGGCGCCGGTCAGCGTCGCAATATCGACAAGTGCCTTGGGCGCATAACGTTTTGCATACGAAAGCGCGTCCGCGAGGATGAGCCGCCCCTCGGCGTCGGTATTTAGCACTTCCACGGTCTTTCCATTTGAAATACGGAGGATGTCCCCGGGCCGCTGTGCGGTAGAACCGGGCATATTTTCGCAAACAGGCGCCAAGCCCACGACCTTCATTGGAAATTTCAACTCGGCGACCGCTTTCATGGCGCCGATCACCGCGGCAGCGCCGCACATGTCGAACTTCATCTTGTCCATGTCGCCAGAAGGCTTGATGGAAATGCCGCCGGTGTCAAAGGTAATGCCTTTTCCGACCAGCACCACAGGACGCGCATCGGAAGCAACTTTATTCTCAAGGATGATAAACTGCGGCTCGAAGATCGAACCCTGCGACACTCCGAGGATCCCGCCCATGCCGAGCTTTTTCATTTCGGCGCGGCCCAGCACTCGACAAATTAGCCCATTTTTTTTAGCCATTTCCTTGGCGGCAGCGGCAAGGGCCGGCGGCGTCATCACATTCGGCGGCTCATTGGCGAGGTCGCGCGCGAAGGTCACGGCCCCGCTTACGATCTCGGCTTCATGCAGCGCTTTGCGCACGGCGGAGGCCATGCGCGCGTCCGGCTTGGGAGGAAAAACAAGGGTAAGAACAGAAGGTTCCGATACTGGAGATCGTTTTGATTTATATTTGTCAAAGCGGTAGCTGGATAATCTCGCTCCCTCAACAACCGCAGCCGTCACTTCCGAAGGGTTGAACGCGCCAAGCATCGCCTCCATGTCTAACGCTAAAGTTCCTGCCTGAAGCGCCTTTGCCTGTGAAAGTGCCTTGGCCGCGGCCCGGCGGGCCTTCTCAAGGGAGTATTTTTCTTTTTTTCCAAGCCCTAACCAAAGGATTTCAGCGGAAAGAAAGCTCTCCCCCTCTTTTCCCTCGAATTTTTTGGTTGTTTTGGGAAGCAGGCCGCCTTCAAATGCACCATGCACACTCAGGGAAGCGCCTTTAAAAGATTTTCCAGAAAAATCCAACGATATTTTCATACTTTCCATCTCCTTGACCGGACGCGGTCCGCGATACAGAGTTTCGAATTCAACGATTCGTTAAATGTTTCATACCGGCCTCAGAAGCCACGTGCATTATTCGGACCACGTCCGATAATTTAGCTGTGAATAGGTTCGGAGGCGAGAAGCGGTGTCATTTCACTGACATCCTTGTATCCAAGCTTCCTCAAAAATTGGCTCACAAGCTCTTCTTCAAGTTTTGTGCAACCCTCGTGATCCATGGAAGCACAGGGGATCTGACCGCCCGCGATCATACCATGCCCTCCCGCGGTGCCGCGCTTGCCGATAAGCTGGCGCAGGAATGCGCCGGCGCGGCCTTTCACATTCGTGGTGCGGATGGACAGCACAAGCCTCTCTTTATAGCGTCCGATGCAGATGGCCCAGTTGATGCGTTCGGCGCGAAGCATGAAGTCTGCGATAAATGGAATGAAGTCCGGATTTTGAACTTCTCCGAGTGTGGTTGCGACCGCGTTCTTATAAATAAGGCTGTGGTGTAGGGCGCGGGAAAGCGTCACGAAATAATCGCGCTGGAGTTTAGGGTGGACGATACTGGCCAAAAGCTTCTTGTTTGATTTTGGGAACAGCGCGAGATATGCCTGCACATCGGCGTCGCGCGCCTCGCGGCCTAAGTCCTGCGTTTCAGAACTGATGCCGTATGAAAGTGCCGTCGCGAGCTTGGTGGAGATCTCCAGGCCGCTGGCGAGAAGATACTCCGTCAAGATCGTGGCGGTCGCACCATAATCCGTACGGATATCGATGAAATCGGACTTGGTGGTCTTGCGCAATGGATGATGGTCGATGATGATGACCGGTTTGCGCTTTTTCGGAAAGGAACTGTTGCCGGTCTTGGGCTGCATGTCGACCAACGCGAACTCATTGCCGGGCCGGAAATCACTTTCGGACAAAGGTCCGAGCTTCAGTCCCAGCACGCGTATCATCGCGCGGTTTTCGGCGCGTCCGACGATGCCGCCGTAACGCACCACGGCCGGAATTTTGAAGGAATTCTTCACGATATACGCGAGCGTGATCGCGCTGGATACAGAGTCAGGATCAGGATTGTCATGCGTGAGCACAACAAGTCGTTTGGCGCTTTTCAGCGCCTCCTGCATCCTCTGAAGATTACGGACGGTCTCGTTCAAGGAGAAGTCAGTAGCGTGGAACGGACGGGTCGACATCTGTCGACCAAGCGTCGATGCCGCCGGCAAGGTTTTTTACTTTTTTGAAACCCATCGTTTGTAAAAATTGAACCGCCTTCGCGCTGCGCCCTCCAAAATGGCAGTTCACCACGATCTCATCCGCGCTGTCGAGCTCATGCACACGCTCGGGAACATTTCCTAGAGGAATGAGCTTCGCTCCGGGGATACGGTTGATTTGGAACTCATTGGGTTCGCGCACGTCGAGGACCACGAACTTTTCCTTCCGGTCCATTTTGGCTTTTACTTCCTTTGCGGTAATCTCAGGAACGCCTTTCGTCTCCACTATTTTTTTCTCCTCGCCTCTCGTGAGCCCGCAGAATGCGTCATAGTCCTGGAACTCGGTGATCGTCGGATTCTCTGAACACACGGGACACTTCGGATTCTTCCTGAACTTCACCTCGCGGAAAGTCATCTTGAGCGCGTCATAAAGCATGAGACGCCCGATGAGCGGCTCGCCCTTTTGAATCAACAATTTCACGACCTCAGTCGCCTGGATCACGCCGATGATGCCCGGAAGAATGCCGAGCACGCCGCCTTCGGCGCAGCTGGGCACCATGCCCGGCGGGGGCGGTTCCGCAAAGAGGCAGCGGTAACAGGGACCTTTGCCCGGATAAAAAACTGTCGCCTGGCCGTCAAAACGAAAAATACTTCCGTACACGAAAGGCTTTTTTTGGAATACACAGGCGTCATTCACGAGATAACGTGTCTGGAAATTGTCGGTGCCGTCCAGAAGGATGTCGTAGTCCTTCAGGATGTCCAGGATGTTGTCCTTGGTGAGCATCGCGTCGTAGGTGACGACCTTCACATTGGGATTGATCTCGGCGAGGCGCTGTTTGGCCGACTCCACCTTCGGTTTTCCGACACTGGAGGTCGAGTGGATGATCTGCCGCTGGAGGTTGGAGAAGTCGACCCGGTCAAAGTCGATGAGGCCCAGGGTGCCCACGCCGGCCGCCGTCAGATAGAGCGCCGCCGGAGAACCTAGACCGCCGGTGCCGATCAAAAGCACCCTTCCGGCCTTGAGTTTTTCCTGCCCCTCTACCCCCACCTCGGGCATGATCAGGTGGCGGCTATATCGTAATATCTCATCCTGTGTTAAAGACATGGTTCCTCCGCGAAGCTGATATTATACTACCTCTTACGCGGACTGCCCCAGTGATTTTAAGGACCCCCTTGCCCATTGAAAAAAAGCGCTGAGATCGACTTTTACGAGAGGAGGCAAAGCGTATTGGACCATTTTACTGGCGGAAGCCGTTCCCAATAAGACTTCTTTTAGGTCAAGAAGGTTGTTGATTAGCTTTCCCAAAGCGGTTTCATAGCCTCGGACAAAATTGGGGTCCAAAGCCTTCTGGCTGGAGATATCGACGCGGCCGGCAACCACGGCCAATTCCAAGGGATAGGCGACCACATCCCCCTGAGTAGCGGCCAGAATTGGAATATAAATTCCACCCTCTAAAACGCGAGGGTTCTCCGGAGCCACCAAATGAACGATCTTGAAATCCTTGGGATTTTGATCCACAAAAATACTCTTCAACGACCCCTCGCTTAAATGGACTTCTGTCTCCAGCTCTGTCAACAGGCCCTTCGCCTGCCATACAGCGCCTGGATCACGTGAGAGGAACCGAAAGCGGACATTCTTGCCATACTCGCGCTTGGATAATCCATAGGCCTGTAGCGCAAAAAGCCGCAAGTATGTGCTGTCCTTCGCGATGTCGCCGAAAATGTCTAAGTTCACAGTGACCAAAACAGGGGTGTCTGTCTTTATGTCCAAAGCTCCGTCCAAGGCAGTGATCACGGCCTTATTGTGACTGCGGGCCAATGTCCACAGATCAGCGACTTGGATATCCGACTTTTTATTTTTTAAAGATGCTTTCACTGCATAACCGCTCGATACAAAGTCGAAATATTCACGATTGGCCTTGTTGGTCACGCGATAATACGGCTCACCGCTCAAATACACTTTACTGATCCCGTAAACGGTCGGCTTGTCAGGCGTCGGTGATAAAGCGATTTCGACCTTCTCAAGATCCGCAAGGGCTTGCGCGTCCAACGTATTGCCAATAAACACTTTTACCGCCGCCACGGGTATTTGATTGCCGCTTTTAATTTCAACCCCGACAGGCCTTGAATCGACTTGATAGTCCGGAGTCCTTCCCTCCGCCAACCTCGCGCCGCTCAGATTCATTAAAAGTCCATCCTCATACCCACTTGGCTGAGCTCCAGGATTTACAGTATAAACGTGTGACGGCCCGAGAGGCTCAACCCCGACAATCATGTCGATGGCCTGCTGCAATTCATCGGCCGCGTTATTCATTCCGTCCTGTTGCAACACTCCCAGAACTGAAATTAATGTCTCTTTGATATCTAAAAGCTTATGGATGCTAAAGGATTTTATGGGCGAAAGATTCCGGGCGATATTTTCTAAACTGCGCCTTGCATGCTTTTCTTTAACATTATTGCGGGCCTGCGCGACATGGCCTCTGAGCTTGTTGATATCCACAAGGTTGTAGGCTGCAACATCCGCCAACCTCGCGCCGGAACTTTCTTCCGCAATAACTCTCATGATCAGATGAAATGGAATGATCCCCCCTGTCTGCTCCAACCTTTTGGCGGCATGGGCTTTCCTTCGCTTAAATTCTTCTCGATAAAGCCACGGAGATCTATTCAGATGTTCGATTTCATTTTTTGAAAAGGACGCCCCAATATCCTCATCGCCGGCATCCAGCAACACCCCGGCTTCCGGATCGAAGTCAGCCAGCGTGAATGCGTGAGTGATCGTGGAATCATCCAGCCAAACCTTGATCGGGCTCTCAGAAGAAGATTTTTTCCAAGCCTCGATTCGTTCACGATATAGCCCGACCGGAACGATTGCGTGATACCCATCCAAATGATAATACGAAACACTCTCTCCTGTTTGAAAATCCAAAGCACTCCGAGTCGTGCCCGCGATCTTAAAAATCTTGTCCCAACGGTCAACAGCCACCACTTCGCGGCCGGCCTTGAGCTCCGTATCAACGGCTCTTTTAATCATCGAAAAATCTTCATAACGGTCGCTTGTCCGGACAGACCGAACACCGAGAGGCGTCGGGCTGAATAAGACATCGGCGAGACTGCTTCCTACACCTTGAACGTTTTGCCCATCACTCATCGTCAATGGTTCATAATTTCGTCCTTCGTCTCCAGCCGCCAACCTCGCGCCGGAGGGAGCGGCTTCGGGTGTCAGAATATAGGTCACATCGGCATGGCCTTGGAGAGCGGACGCGGGAACATCGATGCTGGGCGCCTCTTGCAGAGACTTTCTTATCGCCTCGGCCTTCGAGGGTGAATTCGCGAGCATGAACACGCTTCGCGCCTCAAGAATATCGGCGATGCCCATGGTCCAGGCGAATTGGTTTTCAGGCCGACTTAGTCCGGGATAATTTTTGAGATTGGCCGCGATCGTTTCCGGAGTCAAAGGCACTTTACGAATGCGGCTGTCGAACGACGAACCGGGTTCATTGAACGCGATATGTCCGTTCTTTCCGATTCCCAATATGAGAATATCCGCTCCGCCAAGCGTCGCGAGAAGCTTTGTGTATTCTTCGGGATTGGAAGCATACCGGCTCACGGGGTAAATATTTCCTTCCGGGATGGGCACATGTTTGAACAGACTCTCCTGCAAAAAATAGGCGAAGGAGTTGGGGTCGGATGGCGGCAAATTGACATATTCATCCAAATGGAACGCGCGGACCCGGGACCAGACGATGCCGCTTTCCTTTCGCAGTGCTTCTAACAATGAAAGCTGTGTGTCCCCCGTCGCGAATACAACGTTCACGGGTCTGTCGGGCTTTTCCGATTGCAAAGCAACGATCTGATCCTTCAAACGGCGGGACGCCTCTTTACCCATCTCTTCCGTCACAACCACATTCGCCAACCTTGCGCCTGCCGAACCCTGGATACGGAAAGCCGAAACGGTCTGCAGTCCCGGTCGGGTCGGATAAGCCTTGCTCCAGGTCGCGGCTAAACCGGCTTCTTCCAGCAATGCCTTGAAGATATCGATCTCGACCATAAACTGGTCCGAATAAAAGTGAGAAAGGAAATAAGGGGTGTCCAAAGTATTGCCGATATTCCCCGCGGCGTCCTCAGGTCGGATCGTAAAAAGCTCGATGGTCAAAAGCCCGTGTTTCGAGACCAAAGGCTTCCATCTCCGCAGATGCTCAAGTAAATTCTGCTCCATATCTTCCGCCGAAATTTCTTGATCTCTCCACGAAAATACCGAGGCTGAACTGGAACTGCGCCGTCCCGCGGCTTCCTTATCCAAAACGCCGGTGAACGGACGGTTGTGGTCGAGGAACGAGCGGATATTCAAAAGATCGACCGCCTTGATCTGTTTTTCGGGATAAAAGTCCTTGTTCTCTTTTTGGAACTGCTCTAAAAGCGGATCCAAGTCTTGTTCGAGT
>JANNFA010000140.1:0-3648 GCA_031379345.1 Candidatus Omnitrophota bacterium
ATAGAGCGCCACGCCCATCGCGACGCCCAAAAATAAATACATCATGGACGCGCTGGCCGTCCCTCCGCCCAGTTCCGGGTCCATGAATGCCGACGAGGTCAAGTCCGTAAAAGCCGTGATGACATAAAGAAGCGAAAGCCAGACGAATATCAGGAACAACAGGTGGCCGGTCTTCCCGAGGTATTGATTCATCATCTCCACCACCGACCCGGCGCCATGCCGTACCGACCCGGCGAGTGACGCAAAATCGTGCACCGCACCGAAAAAAATTGAACCGAATACGATCCAGAGGAGTGCCGGAAGCCAACCAAAGTAAAGCGCACCCAGGATCGGCCCGACAATGGGTCCCGCGGCGGCGATCGCTGAAAAATGCTGACCAAGTAGAAAACCCTTTTTCGCCGGGACAAAATCAACCCCGTCATTGATCTGAACAGCCGGAGTTTTTACGGTAGGGTCCAAGCACAGGTGTTTTGAAAGGAAGCGGCCGTAGGAAAAATAGGCCGCGACAAAAAACGCGCAGGCTGTCAACACGACCACAGCGAGTGGGCTCATGGAAGACTATCGTACCAAAAAAATTGACGGGTTGCGATTTCGCGGTAAACTAAGCGTTAATGACCCTCGACCACTCGGCCAATCTCCGCTTTATTAAAATGTTTGGCTTTCTTTTGGCCATTCTTGGCTCGGCTTTCTCCATCAGCTTCTGCGGCATCGGTCTGGGTGTTTATATCGGCGCCTTGGCGTTACAGCAAATACTCGACAAAACATATCGTTGGCAGCTCTACCCCGCCCGGCGTTTTATTGCGCCTCTCCTTCTCTCTCTTTTTGTCTCTGTCCTCATCAGCGACTTTCTCTGGATCTCGGCTCAGGGCTTTGGAAAATACATGCAGGGATTTGTTCTTCTCTACGCGGGTATCGATGTCATCCGTTCCGAGACCGACAAAAAAGCGCTGGTCGGCACCCTAGTCTGTGCTTGTTTGATCGCCCTGGCTGGCGGGCTGTCCCAAGAGTTTTCGGGGGTCGATTTTATATACGGCAACCGGGCCAATCTCTATACGGAAGACATCACCCGCCTCGCCGGCAGTTTTAAACATTGCAATGACTTCGGCACTTTTTTAGTGCCGGCCGTCGTGTTCGCGCTCGCCCACCTACTGGTCCTGTCGCGCCAAAAAAAATATGGGGCCGCATTTCTGGCGCTCCTTCTGCTCACAGGCCTCTGCTATGTCCTCATGCGCACAATGTCAAGAAGCGCCATCCTGTCGGTCTTCACAGCTCTTTTCGTATTCTGTCTTTTTTTTCGTTTCCGGTGGCACGCTCTTTTGGTCCTGGCGGCCGCCTTGGCGGCGCTCTGGTTCACTCCCTCGTATTTGAGCACACGCCTTCACGAGCTCGCGAGTTTCGGCAGCGGCGAGATGGCGGAGCGGACCCTGCTTCTCCGCACCTCCTTGGCCATGGTGCAAAAAAGTCCTTTCTTCGGGCTCGGACTCAACACCTACTCCGACCATTTCCCGAAATTCAAACCGGCCGATTACCCGAACATCATGTACGCCCATAATACCTATCTGCAAATGGCCACAGAAGCAGGCCTGGTCGGTGTCGGGCTGCTGCTGCTCTTCATCGGCGTCGTGATGGCCCGCTGCGTCAAACAAAGGCAAATGCTCGGCGCGGCCCTCTGGGCGGGCGCTTTAGGCATCCTTGTCAACGGCTTGTTTGATTCTGTGCTTCAATCCACCCAACTCCGCACGCTTTTCTGGGCGCTTTTGGGTGCGGCGGCCGCGCTTTCAGGCCTCTAGCGTGTTTTTTCTTTTATTCTGGTCTCTCGCCTTTTGTGTGGCCGGTATCGGCAAAGGCAGTCTCGCTAGCTGGGATGAGGCCTATTACGCACTCGTTTCGCGTGAGATATTCCGCAGTGGAGATTGGATAAATCTTCGTTATTTCAATGTCCCTTTTTACGATAAGCCCCCGCTTTATTTTTGGACGACCTCGGCTTTTTACCACCTCTTCGGCGTGAACGAATTTTCCACACGCCTGACTTCTGCCCTAGCGGGTGTCGGCGTCATCCTGACGACTTACTTTCTAGGAAAACGCCTCGTCGGCCCGTTGGCGGGGCTCGCCGGCGCAGGTATCCTCCTTTCTTCCTCGGACTTTCTGCACTATGCGCGCTGGGGCACGCTCGACGTGACGCACCTTTTCTTTTTTACACTGGCTCTTCTTTTTTATTTAAAAGCGCGGGAGAATGGCAGACATTGGCTCTTTTTTTGGCTGGCGGCTGCGGCCGCTGTGATGACAAAAGGTCCGTTGATTATTTTGGCCTTGCTCCTGGTATTGACGGATTCCTCACTTCGGAAGGATTTTTCTTTTTTTAAAAATATATTCTTCTGGAGCGGCGCCCTCCTTGCAGTGATCTTGGTCCTTCCTTGGCACCTGGCGGCTTATTTTGCGCATCCTGATCTTTTTCTCAAAGATTTCTTTTATAAAAACTACATTGCCCGCACCGGCGCTGCCGTGGAAGGCCATACCGGGAATTGGTATTTCTATATCCGCACCCTGGTGAATAAATATCACCCTTGGGTCATACTCGCGCCGGCGGCTCTAATATGGGCTGCCTGGGGCCGCAAGCGCTTTCAGGAACACCGGCTCCTTCTTTCATGGATCGCACTCGTTCTTGCCTTTTTCACATTTGCGGTGAAAACGAAACTTCAGTGGTACATCCTGCTTCTCCACCCCGCGCTCTCTCTTGTTTTGGGCTCCTTTGTCTCGACGGCACTTTTCAAAGGTCGTCATGCGCAGTGGCTCAAAGCCGGTCTCGTGTTCGCCCTTCTTCTTCAGGTCCGTTTTTCGGGAACCATGACGCAGGACTATGCCCCCGCTTTGAAAGAACTAGCCTCGGCCGTGAAACATAAAACCTCCGCCGATCAGACCATTCTCCTTTATGAGTATCACGAACAGCCCGCCGCCACGTTCTATTTTGACCGGCCGGTGCGCTACACCGACTCCCCCGCAGAGGTGGACGACGCCCTCAAAGATGGCGGCCCCGCCGCGATGCTTGTTCCCGTTGAAAAATACGACTCCATGATGGAAATTTTTGCACAAAGGGGTTTTTGGCAGAGGCTCCGCACTGGGGGCTTTAAAACAAACCTCGTCTTCCTTGCGAAGGACTGACTCTTAAGGTATCCTGCCGTTATGTCGAAACCGCCCGTAAGCGTTGTCATCATCGCGAAAAACGAAGAGGAGATGATCGAGGATTGTCTCAAGAGCGTCACATGGGCCGACGAGATCATTCTCGTGGATGATGAGAGTACCGACCGCACGCTTGAGATTACCCGCCGCTATACCGATAAAATATTCAACCGCAAGATGGAGAATGAGGGCCGCCACCGCAACTGGGCCTACGCCCAGGCCAAGAACGACTGGGTGCTGTCACTCGACGCCGATGAGCGCGTCCTACCCGAGCTCGCCGCAGATATCACAAAACTTCTCTCCGGAAAACCGGAGTTCAAAGCCTACGGCATCCCGCGGAGAAACTACATCGGAGACTACTGGCTCAAGTGGGGCGGCGAATACCCCGCCCAACAGACACGTCTTTTTTTAAAAAAAGAATTCAAGTACGAGGAGGCCGAAGTCCATCCCCGTGCGCTCATGGAAGGCGAC
>JANNFA010000159.1:0-4177 GCA_031379345.1 Candidatus Omnitrophota bacterium
GAAAAAAAATCCCGTCGCGAAAGAAAAAAAAGCCGCGACACCCAAGACCGAGGAAGCGCAGGCGTCCGCCGTTGAGACTGCGGACACCTGGATCAACAGCCCCAAGCTTGGGAATTTTCCAAAACTAAACAAAAAGCAACCCCTCGAACTACAGATCAAAGCGCTCGACGCCGTTTGGGTGCACATCACCTGCGACGGGAAGGTTCTTTTCCAGGGTGTGCTTAAAAAAGGCGGCGGGGATGTCTGGCAGGCCAAAAATGCCATCGAGATATGGACCGGCAATGCCTCCAACATGTCTTTGGTTTTGAACAAGACCCAGATCGGTTCTCCTGGCAAGGGCGTCGTCAAAAAAATGATCATCTCCCACGAAGGAATCCGCATCGCCTCTGCGGGCGAATAGCCGGTGAAGGTCGCGCTCGTCAGTCTCGGCTGTTCCCGCACTCTCGTAGACTCTGAAGTGGCACTCGGCTCACTCGCCAAAGAGGGCTATACCATTGTTCGCGAGGTGAAAGATGCGGACGTCGCTATCGTGAATACCTGCGGGTTCATCGAAGAAGCAAAGGCTGAATCCATCGATACGATCCTCGAGCTCTGCGCTCTAAAGAAAAAGGGAAAGCTTTCTGCGGTTGTGGTCCTCGGTTGTCTCGCGCAGAGGTATGGCAAGGAGATCGCCGAGGAGATCAAGGAAGCGGACGCCATCATCGGCACAAACAATTACGGCGATCTTGCGAAAGTCCTAGAACCCCTTAAGAAAAAGAAGAAAGTCTTCAAGGTCGAACCGAAACCCTATTATCTTCTCGACGAGAATACACCGCGTTATTCACTCACGCCGCCGCACCTGTCCTATGTCAAGATATCAGAAGGCTGTATCAATGCCTGCTCTTACTGCGTGATCCCAAAAATGAAAGGCCCGCATCGTTCCCGCCAGATCGATTCTGTCGTCTCTGAGATCATGGCTCTCAAAAAAGATCGCGACCTTATGGAAGTGAATCTGATCGGGCAGGACACCGCCGCGTTTGGTTACGACCTGGACAGGACGTTCCAGCTTCCTAAACTTCTACACGCGGTCGCCGCGACAGAAGTGCCGTGGCTGCGTCTCCTCTATGCTCATCCGGGCCACGTGACCGAAGAGATGCTGGACGCACTGGCCGCACATCCGAATCTTTGCAAGTATGTGGATTTTCCCATTGAACACAGCCACGATGCCATGCTTCTGCGTATGAACCGTCAGGTGACCCGCAAAAAAATGGAGTGGGGCATCGCCATGATGCGTAAGAAAATGCCTAACGTTGCCATCCGTACGACGCTGATCGTCGGTTTTCCTGGGGAGACGGAAGAGGAATTTCTCGACCTCATGGATTTTCTGAAAGAAAAACGTTTTGAGCGTCTCGGAGCCTTTCAGTATTCAGCCGAAGAGGGTTCGCGCTCCATCGGCATGCCGGACCCGGTCGCTCCCGAGCTGCGTAAGGAGCGTTATGATGCGGTGATGGAATTGCAGCGCTCGATCTCGACCGAGCTCAACGAACGCCGCATTGGCAGTACCCTAAAAGTGCTCGTGGAAGAAAAAGGTGAGGACGAAGGCGTCTATTATAGCCGCAGCGAATACGACGCACCTGATGTGGACGGGCAGGTGATCCTGAACTCGAAAAAGCCGCTCAAAATAGGCTCGTTCGTCAACGCACGCATCACGGACGCGCTCGAATACGACTTGATCGCTGAACCCGCGGAATGAACCTCCCGAATATTCTCACAGTCTTTCGTTTTCTGCTCTCCTTTGTGATGGTTTTTTTTATCTTCAAGGACGAAGGCCGCTGGGCATGGATCGCCCTCCTCATCTTTATCGTTGCGTCCTTAACCGACCTTGCGGACGGAAAAATCGCCCGTAAATATAATCTGATAACCGTCTTTGGCGCACTGATGGATCCCATCGCCGACAAGACGCTCACACTCTGCGCATTTATTAGTTTTTGGAAGCTCGACTTGTTGCCTGGATTATGGGTGGCGGTGGTTGCGGCGCGTGACATCACCGTGACTGGATTTCGTCTTTTTCATCTCGGAAAGGGCGATCCGTCTTCAAGCGCCAGCGGAAAAGGGAAGACCGTTTTTCAGATGGTGTACATTATCGGCGTATTGGGTTTTTTGTCGGCCTACAATAGCCGTTTCTGGGTGCCGGAATGGGAAGGCGGAGCGCTGATGGCCGTGCGTGGCGGGATGATCGTGGTTGTCTTGATTGTCCTGTGGAGCGGCATTGAAGTATTACGCGGTCGTCTTAAACCACGCTAGCGCTTTTTTAGCCGCTTGAGTCCTTATTTGCAGTCGATTTCCGGAAAATAAAAATCTTTTGCACTGCGCTTTTTTAACATTTGCCAGCGCAATATAGACAAGACCCACCGGCTTTTTCTTTGTGCCGCCCGAAGGTCCCGCGATACCTGTGATGGATATACCAATATCTGCTCTGAGTTTTTTACGCACGCCGCTCGCCATTTCCAAAGCTGTTTCGGCGCTCACGGCTCCGTAGGCCTTGAGGGTGATCGTTTGGACGCCCAAAAGGGTTTGTTTGATGCGGTTTTGGTAGGCGATCACCCCTCCTAGATAGTAGCGGGAGGCTCCTGGCCTGTCTGTCAGCAAGACCCCTAGAAGGCCTCCTGTGCAGGATTCGGCGGTCGCAAAGGTCGTGGACATGAAAGAATTATAAGGCCTAGCAAAAATAAAGTGAACGAAAAATCGACCCTCGCGCATCTAGTATAGTAGGGGAGGGCGTTGCTTCGCAAAGCTTTACAGGGTTAAACGCCGGGAGTATAATAATTCCCTCAAGCTAAGATATGACTTAAGTCATTGATAAAGCTTGGGGTTATAACAATGGAGGATGGGAAATGTCACGCGTAAAAGAAGTCAAGGAAGCCAAAGAAAAGGCACCGGCAATAAAGGTCGAAAAGACGGAAAAGGCGACAGAGACCACGGAGCGCAGAAAAGCGCTGGACATTGCGATATCCCAGATCGAAAAACAGTATGGCAAGGGGTCTATCATGACCCTAGGCAAGAATCACCGGGTGGACGTGCCCGCCATTCCGACCGGCTCGATCGGCCTAGACATTGCGCTTGGTATCGGCGGAATTCCCCGCGGCCGCGTGATCGAGATCTTTGGTCCTGAGTCCAGCGGTAAAACCACGCTGACCCTTTCCATCATCGCCCAGGCGCAGAAGCGTAAAGGCTCCGCCGCGTTCATCGATGCGGAACATGCCTTTGATTCCGCCTACGCCAAGAAGCTCGGCGTCAATTTGGATGATCTTTTGATCTCTCAGCCTGACACGGGTGAACAGGCGCTGGAAATCACCGAGATGCTCATACGCTCGAACGCGGTCGACGTGATCGTGGTCGATTCTGTCGCGGCGCTCGTGCCGAAAGCCGAGATCGAGGGGGACATGGGCGCCTCGCACATGGGTCTCCAAGCGCGTTTGATGAGCCAGGCTCTACGCAAGCTCACCGGCGTCATCTCGAAATCAAACTGCTCGCTGATTTTTATCAACCAGCTCCGTGAAAAGATCGGCGTGATGTTCGGCAATCCCGAGACCACGCCGGGAGGCCGCGCGCTCAAGTTCTACTCGTCGGTGCGTCTGGATATCCGCCGCATTGCGCAGATCAAGCGCGGTGAGGAGATCGTCGGCGGCCGTGTACGCGTGAAGGTCGTGAAGAACAAGGTCGCCGCGCCGTTCAAGCAGGCCGAATTCGACCTGATGTACGACGAAGGCGTTTCCGCCATTGGCAGCATCTTGGATGAGGCCGAAAAGCTGGAAGTCACGAAGCAAAGCGGCAGTTGGGTGCTTTTCGGTGATGAGAAGCTCGGGCAGGGACGCGAGAATGCGAAAGCTTTTCTACGCGAGAACCCGAAAGTCCTGAAGGACATCGAAAAGCTGGTCCTCGGGAAAGCCGCGCTCGCGACTGTATAACAGATCGTTTTTGACCGGCGCAGTCCCGCTCATACCCTCTCGGTGATGGGCGGGGCTCGCTGTTTTTAAGGGGGTTTCCGGTGGACGGCCTCGAAAAGACCAAAAAAGCGGCATTGAGGCTTCTGGCCTTCCGGCCAAGAAGCGAAAGCGAGCTGCGTTCACGTCTGGCGCAAAAAAGACTTCCGGCTGAGTCCATTGAAAGCGTGATGGAGGAACTGCGCCGCGGCGGG
>JANNFA010000163.1:0-8997 GCA_031379345.1 Candidatus Omnitrophota bacterium
GTTTTGCCTTGCGCGGGAAAAGATTGCATCGCCTCTGAAAATGCATGCATCAATTTTCCACCGTGCTTGCGCACAATGACACTCGCGCCGGAGATGTCCACATTGTCGAGAATAAAACGGCTGCGTGAAAGGCTTAGCGGCGAAACATCGAGAAGTACCTTGTCCACCTTAAAGCAAATCTCGCCCACAAAAGGCTCCTGCGTTTCAAGGATCTGGAACCCCTTCAACTCGAACGTCCACGGAAAAAGGTATTCGACCGCATCGATCCGCACGGTCTTGTTGATGGAACGCTGGAGTGCGTTTCTCACGAGGCCAGGCGCTTTTCGCGCGACCGCGTAAAGCCCCCCGGAAACAAGCACTGCCAAAATCAAAAGAATGAAGACGATTTTTCTCATAGAATATAGAACGGGTCCTGCAAATAATGGTGTCCCCGGCGTGGCTCGAACACGCGACCCACGGTTTAGAAAACCGTTGCTCTATCCAGCTGAGCTACGGGGACATTTAAAAAAATCGGGGCGACAGGATTTGAACCTGCGACTTCTTGCTCCCAAAGCAAGCGCTCTAGCCAAGCTGAGCTACGCCCCGTAATTCGATCTTTGAGCTATTTTAGCAGTTATCTGGACTTGCGGGAGACGACTTTTTTGGCTTGCTGTGCGATGTTTTTAGAGGTAAGGCCGTATTTTTCCATTAATTCCTGGGCTTTCCCGGACTCCGCATAGGTGTCCTGCATGCCAACAAACTCCATTGGGATGGGCTGTTTCCGCGAGACAAGCTGTGAAACGGCGCTGCCAAGACCGCCGAAAACAAGATGCTCCTCGGCGACCACGAAAGCGCCGGTCTTTTTAGCTTCGGCTGTCAGTAATTCTTCGTCCAGCGGCTTGAGGGTATGCACGTCGACCACTGCGGCGTCGATGCCGTCAGCCTTCAACATCTCGGCCGCTTCCAGCGCTTCAAAAACAAGAAGTCCGGTCGCGACAAGCGTCACATCTTTGCCCTCGCGTAATTGGATGGCCTTGCCGATCTTAAACTCCGTTTTTTCATTATAAATAACAGGCGCCTTGGCTCGACCTGTACGGACGTAAAACGGCCCTTTTTGAGAAGCGCATTGTTTAATGAGAGACTTTGTCGAAAACTCATCCGCCGGGACCATCACCGTGAAATGAGGCAGCGTGCAAGCCAGAGCGAAATCCTCCACCGACTGCTGAGAAGCGCCGTCCTCGCCGACACTGATGCCGCCATGGGAGGCCACCACTTTCACGTTCTGCTCTGAAAAAGATACGCCCACGCGGAGCTGTTCGTAGCCCTTGTTCATGAGGAAACAAGCGAACGAACTGATAAAAGGGACTTTTCCGCAGGAAGCCAATCCGGCAGCGACACCCACCAGGTTCATTTCCTGGATGCCGACATCGATGAAGCGGTCGGGATAGGCCTTCGCGAACATTTCGGTCTTGGTTGATTTGGATAGATCGGCGTCGAGTACGATCACATCGGGATTTTCCTTGCCGATCTCAACGAGAGCCTTGCCGTAGGCATCGCGGGTGGCCGCGCCTAACTTACGCTCGATCATACGATCATCCCCGTGATGCGCGCAATTTCAGCGTCATTCTCGCCCAGCTCTTTCAGGGCGCGCACGGTCTCTTCTTTGGTATTGGCCACGCCATGGAAATGATTGTTGTTCTCCATAAAAGAGACACCCTTGCCCTTCACCGTGTGCGCAATCAGGATGCGGGGTTTTGATTCCGCCTTGAGCGCCCACTCAATCGCACTTGAAACCTGTCGGTGGTCATGGCCATCGAGTTCCTGCGTCTCCCAGCCGAACGCGCGCCATTTGTCGACGACCGGTTCCATATCGAGAATGTCCTTCGTCGCGCCGGAAAGTTGAAATTTGTTGTAATCAAGGATCGCGATGAGGTTGGAGAGCTTATGGAAAGACGAGAACGCGGCCGCTTCCCATATCTGTCCCTCATTCATTTCACCGTCCGAGATGATGGCGTAGGTTTTAAAAGATTTTTTGTCAAAGCGCGCCGCGAGCGCGCATCCGGCCGCAAAAGAGAGCCCCTGTCCCAGGGAACCCGTCGAAGCTTCGATGCCCGGCAAACGGCGAACATCCGGATGGCCCTGGAGCGGGCTTCCAAGCTGGCGTAGCGTTAAAAGGAGTTTGGGGTCGAAATAACCGGACCGGGCCAGCACGGAATAAAGTGCCGGACAGCCATGGCCCTTGGAGAGAATAAGACGGTCGCGGTCCGCCCACTTCGTGTTCTTCGCATCATGCCGCATGTAATGGAAATAAAGAAGGACAAGGATATCCGTGCAGGACAGAGAACTTCCGGGATGCCCGGAAGCGGCGATGCCGAGCATCTTGATGATGTCGCGGCGCGTCTCAAGCGCGTTTTTGGCGAGGGCCTGCCAATCTATTTTTTTATCCACAGCGTTCAATGTCGTCGGGTTCATTTGGAAGTTTTAAGTCTACACGCTGGACTTAGAACCGTCAATTTAGATTCGTTCAGAGACGCCCGTGCGGAATTTAAGGAAATTCTCCAGTGAATCGCACATCAGATACGGATTATGTTTTTTTTGCTCGCCCATCGTCGTCACGGGTTTGTCAGAATAATTGTGGCCCGGGCAGAGCACGGTGGAGTCCTCCATCTTCATCAGGGTCTGTGTCAGCGAACGGTACATCTGGCTCGCGTCGCCTCCCGGCAGGTCGGTGCGTCCGCAGGCGTTGATAAAAAGCGTGTCGCCTGAAATGAGATGCCCCCGCACATGGAAACATTGCGAACCAGGTGTATGTCCGGGCGTGTGGACCATTTCGATTTCAATGTCGCCCGTCTTTACCTTCGTGCCGGCGTCCACAGGTTTAAGCACGTCTTTCTTCACATCCATATAAGGAATATCGTTTTTATTCACGTACACGGGCACATCCACCGCTTGGAGCAGTTCTTCAATGCCATTGGTGTGGTCGAAGTGATAGTGGCTGATGAGTGCGCCCGTTATCTTAAGGTTCTCTTCCTTCGCGATGCGAAGAACCGTGTCCACCTGCCAGGCAGGATCCACAACGAAAACTTCCCGTGTTTTTTTTGAACCGACGAGGTAGACGAAGTTCTCCATCGGGCCAAGCTCAAGCTGTTTTAGATAAAGATCGGAGTTAGCGTTTTCCATTTTTCAGGAGATTAAGATCCATCTTTAATTTTTTGGCGACCTCGAACGTACGCAGGTCACGATAGAACTCACCGTAGCAGATGCGCACAAGCCCGGCATTGGCGATCATCTTGAAACAGGGCCAGCAGGGGCTCGCGGAGGTATAGATGGTGGCGCCGTCAATGCGTACACCGTTCTTCGCCGCTTGAAGGATTGCGTTAGCTTCCGCGTGGATAGTCGCCACGCAGTGGCCATTTTCCATGAGATGGCCCACTTCATCGCAATGTTTAAGTTTGCGGATGGAGCCGTTGTAGCCGGTTGAAAGGATGGTCTTGTCGCGCACGATGACAGCGCCCACAAATTTGCGGTCACAGGTGGAACGGCTCGCGACGACCTTCGCGATGTTCATAAAGTATTCGTCCCAGTCGGCGCGATTTTTTGAGGGGGAAACCTTCATATATTTCCTAGTTTAAAAAACCCAGCCCCTCTAACGGTTTAAAACCGTTCGAAGGGCTGGGGGTGGAGGGTTCAGCGATTAGACCTTGCGGACGTTCGCAGCCTGCTCGCCTTTCGGACCCTGGGTGATGTCGAACTCAACGTTGTCACCTTCGGCCAGAGTCTTAAATCCTTCGCCTTGGAGAGCGGAATAGTGGACGAACACGTCCTTTTTTCCGCCTTCCGGAGTGACAAAACCATAGCCTTTTTGATCACTGAACCACTTCACGGTGCCTCTTGCCATATTGATTATCCATCCCTACTTTGATTTACTTATGGTTTAACAAATGCTCTTGGGCTTAAAAAGAAAAAAGACCACGGACATAAGTAGAATCCGAGGTCTTTTGAATGTTTATCTCAGTAAGCTTCAAGAACAACCTTTACTTAGCCTAACAATGGAATTATACCCAACGGCCTGCTGAATAGTCAAGTCCCGACGGGGACGTGCCTCATATTCCTCTATAAGTCTTCTCATTACGCCGGGCAACACGCAGGACCACGACACGGGCTTCTTTATCGAGCACAGCATACAAAATACGCCAGTCTCCCACGCGGATCCTGTGTAATTTTTCGTCAAGTTTTTTGGCTCCAAACGGGCGGGGGTTTTTGGCCAGCGCGAGAATCGCGGCGTCTATTTTTGAAAAGACCTCGGAGGGCGCCTTATCGAGCTCCTTCTGCGCCCGCGGCTCAAGAAGGACCTCGTAGAGCTTAGTCACTTACCGTTTCGACCTTTTATTCCGGTAGTCGGAATAGGCCACTGCTTTTTCCGGGCTTTTCAAGTAGGCCTGAAATCGCTCGCGCCCTATCCCAAGATCCTCGATGTCTTCGCGGTAAAGCGCTTCCAGGGCTTCCGTGACCAATTTCGCAAGCGAGGTCCCCCGCTCCACCGCCAAATGCTTGACGGCCTTATGCAAGGCCTCCGGCAAATAAACCATCGTCCGTACCATGTGTCACCTCTCTATTTGGATTATAGCATAATGGCATAATTATATCAATATGTTATTTTGCTTCCCACGCACGAGAGCGCTTCACAGCCTCTTTCCAGCGCGCGTAGGAAGCTTGATACGAGGCGGCCGCCTTGGGGGTAAATATTCTATCCACCTTCCGGAGGCGGTTGAACGTCTCTTTATCCTTCCACAGACCGGCCGCAATCCCCGCGAGACCCGCCGCCCCAAGCGCTGTCGTTTCCAGGATCTTAGGCCGTTCGACCGGGATACCCAAGACATTGGCCTGGAATTGCATGAGAAAATCATTGGCGCTGGCCCCGCCATCGACCCGAAGTAACTTGAAAGCCTGTCCTGTGTCGCGTTTCATCACTTCCAGAATATCGCGTGTCTGATAGGCAATGGATTCAAGAGCCGCGCGTACAAGATGCGCGCGCGTTGTGCCACGTGTGAGGCCCAAAATGGTCCCGCGCGCATGCGGGTCCCAATAAGGCGCCCCAAGACCCACGAGTGCCGGCACAAAATAGACGCCTTCGTTCGAAGAAATCTCTTGGGCGAGCTTCGCGGTTTCCTTGGCATTTGAGAAAAGTTTCAATCCGTCGCGCAGCCACTGCAGCGCTGCGCCGCCGATAAACACACTGCCCTCGACCGCATATTCCGTATTTTTTAGATTGCCTGCAGACCAAGCCACCGTGGTAAGAAGATTTTTAGAAAAACGCGGAGTGTGTCCGGTATTTTCCAACATAAAAAGTCCGGTGCCGTAGGTATTCTTGATGACGCCGTGTCCGAAACAGCCCTGCGCAAATGCGGCGGCCTGCTGGTCCCCGACGATTCCGCAAATGGGAATACTGCCGAAATCCGTGGTCGTGACAGCCGCTTTTCCGCTTGAAGGAACAACCCGGGGAAGAATTTTTTTAGGAACACGGAAAAGACGGCAAAGAGAATCATCCCAAGCCAGCGTCTTGAGATTAAAAAGCATGGTACGCGAAGCGTTGGACGTGTCCGTCACATGGGCCACTCCGCCGGAAAGTTTCCACACAATCCAACTGTCGATGGTACCGGCCAACACCTTTCCCCCTTCGGCCTTTTTTCGCGCGCCCGGCACATGATCTAAAAGCCAGGCGAGCTTGGTCGCACTGAAATAAGCATCCAGCACGAGCCCTGTCTTTCGATGGATGGATGGCCCTTGGCCTTTTTTCTCAAGAACCTCACAAGCGGAGGCGGTGCGCCGGCATTGCCAAACAATGGCGTTGTGGAGCGGACGTCCCGTTTTTTTATCCCAGAGAAGGACGGTCTCACGCTGGTTGGTGATCCCAATAGCTGCGATGCGTGAAGGGTTGATGCGTTTGAAGGTGCGCAGAAGGATGCCGCGTGTGCTTTTCCAAATATCTTCCGCGTCATGCTCGACCCAGCCGGGCTTGGGGAAAATTTGGCGAAACTCTTCATACTCTGAAGAAAGCAGGTTCTGCCTGCGGTCGAATACCAGCGCGCGATTCCCGGTAGTGCCGAGGTCGAGCGCGAGAATAAGGCCCTTTTTCATCAGTAGTCGATGCCTTTCAGGGCCTGTGTGCCTTTTTGAAAAGGGTGCTTTACTTCTTTCATTTCGGTGACCAGGTCCGCGACCTTCACAAGCTTCGGGTGTGCGTTCCTTCCGGTGAGAATAATATGGGTCTTTGCGGGAGCTTTCTTTAAGAGACGCAACAGGGACTCGAGCGGGATAAGATCGAGGGCCACAAGCACCTCGTCCATCACCACAAGGTCGTATTTGTTCGAGAGGACCTTCTTTCGGGCCGTCGCAAGAGCGTCCCGAGCTGCCGCACGATGGACCGCGATGGGCTTTTTATCCCCCATGATCTTCACGAACCCGCGCCCCAACTGGAAGAACTCCAGCTTCGGATGTCGCTTGGCACTTTCTTTTTCGCCAAACACGATGGGCCAATCCCCTTTTAGGAATTGGATGACTAGCACGCGCCAGCCGTGCCCCAGCGCCCGGAAAACGCCGCCCATCGCGGCGGAGGTCTTCCCTTTTCCGTTCCCGGTATAAACCAGGATCACCCCACCACCTGCCCGAACCGCTCTTTTAATTTCCCGATGACGCGTTCATTGGCCGGCGGAAAATCATAGGAAAGAAGCTCATCCAGGTCCGCCCAAAGCACTTTTTGGCATTCAACAGGTTTCGGTTCTCCGGACAAAGCGGTGCAAAGAAAAAAATTGAGCGAGATGATGCGCTCATGATAACGGCGTCGGAGCGTCATGAATTTTTCATGTACCGCGACCTCGATATCGATCTCTTCTTTCACTTCACGCGCCACACACTCTTCAAATGTCTCATCCGGGTCCTTCTTGCCCCCCGGAAACTCCCACAATGAACCAAAGGTGTCGTTATCGTTCCGTTGGGAGATCAGAAATCTGCGCTTGTCGCGGATGATCGCCACGCCGCAGGGAATGACGGGGAGTTTTTTTTCAGCCACGGAGACGGTCCTTTACAACGGCCACGATGCGTTCGTCATAACCCAGGTATGAGCAGAGCACGATTTTTGCCTTTTCTTTCCAGCGGGCGCGCTCTTCGGCGACGATCTGCGGGATGTCTTCGCGGATATGGCGGCCGGAAAGCACAAAATAAGGAAATACGCGCACTTCTTTCGCGCCTTCGCGGACGGCGCGGCCGATGGCTTCCGGGATCGAAGGCGTAGTGATCTCGAGATAGGCACGGCGCACCGAGGAATAAGGGCCTTTCCGGAGAGCATGGGCCACGCTTTTCATTGCGCCGTCAAAATTCTTCGCCTTGCTGCCATGGCCTACAAGGATGACGGCGGGTTTAGATGATCTCACACGAGTTCTTTCGCACCCACCCTGCATTCTTATTTTGTAGCGATAAATACATCCAATCACCCGACTCGTCCAGCACGCGGCCTTCGGCGCCCTCATGGAGAACAAATGCTTTTGTCTCGCCCTCGGACGGGCCGTAAAATGCGGAGGTCTCCTTGTCGAGCACGACGGCACGCGGATCTTTGGTATCCCATGCCTTTAAAGCCAAGAGAGATCCTAAAACAAAAGGCACCATAGCCAATGGCAACCAGAAGACTCGAACCGGAAGTCGCACGAAAAAAAATCCCATCATGCTGAGAAGAGCAGCGAGCGCCAGAAACCCGGTAAAACTATATGCAAGTTCCGCGACGGTCCACCGGTCCACAAACTCTCTGAACGCAACGATCGCAAAATGCGAACGGTCTTCAACCTTGTCCCTCAGCGCGTCCTTCAAGACGCCAATATTCCACCGCAGGTCGGCGTCACGCGGCGCCGCTTTGAGAGCGCGCTCGTAATAGACGAGCGCATGACCCTTCTCCCCCGCCTTGAGTGCGGCATTGCCCATGTTGTAATAGACAGCGCCGGTTGTTCGTCCTGTCTGGAGAAGATTTTGATACGCCTCAAGCGCTCCCTTAAAATCGCCCGCTTTGTATTTCGCTCCTGCCTGGTCGAATAGCGGGGACTGGGCGGCAAAGCAGGACGTAGATACAAATATCGCTAAAATCGTGAGCGTTTTTCTCATTTCATTTTTACCTTCTCAAAAAAAGTAATGACCTCATCCGCCATTTCATAGGACTCCCGCATGTCTTCCGCGCTCTTTTGTGTGCGCGAAAAACGACCCATCGACATCTCGTTAAAAATGCGGCGAATATTGTTCATCTGTTCAGCGGTGATGAGTTCCCCGGCGAGCTCTTCGACGCGCTCAAGGGTGATGCCCTGCATCGGCAGGCCAAATTTATCCGCGAAATAACCGGTCACGGCCCGTGACAACTCCGCATAGAATGCGTCACTTTTCCCGTCTTTCATAAGATTTGAAGCCGCCTTCAATTTTGCTCTTGCCGCCGAGTGCGAACGGCGCAGCCGGGAGCCCTTTACGTTCGCGGGGCCCGCTGCGCGGCGCGCGGAAAGGATCAAGCCCGCCGCAGTCAATAACAACAACACCCCATTGAGCAGCCAATACAGGGGTTCACGGTAGATTTCTTTTTTGGGCACATACCGTCCATCATCGATAGCCTTGATAAAGCGGATATCGCTGGCAACTAGGTCCACTTCCTCTTTTTCTTGAGGTCCATAAACCGATCCTGCAGAGGAAGACCCGGACGGTGCTGGGGCAGGCTCTGGCTGGGTGGTGCCCGAGACCTCAAGTAGATGAGCTTCAGATTTTACCGTACGGTAACTCCCGCTCTCGGGGTCAAAGTAGGTGAACACGCTCGGGGGAATCTCATATTTTCCGGGTTTTCTCGGCACGATGACCGTCTCGGTGATCTTCTCACCTTCCACAACCAGCCTTTCTTTCGAAATATTTGTGGAAGAAGAGGAATCATAGACTTTAAAATCATCCATTTTGGGTAGTTTTGGAGTCTGCACGGTATTGATATTGCCTTGGCCTTGG
>JANNFA010000174.1:0-1852 GCA_031379345.1 Candidatus Omnitrophota bacterium
GGTGGACTCGCAGGCCGCGCAGACACCCCCTTCGTTTTGGGACGGCAAAACATCCCCGCAAAGCTCACAGGACAGGGGAAAAACGAACGAAATTACGCTTCGGGAAATCGCCTTCAACATACCTGCGAATATAGCATATAATATTGGCTTCCCATGAAACTTTCATATCTTCCTAAAACGCTCTCGGTCATTCGCCGCGAGGTCAAAAATTGGAAACAGCCCATCGTCGGTACATTCGCGGAAGGGGAGAATGCCCTTTTCAAGATTCTTGTCTCCACCCTGCTGAGTCTACGCACCCAGGACAAGACGACCGAAGAGGCGAGCCACCGACTTTTCCGGGTCGCTCAGACCCCCCAAGAACTGCTTAAGATGAGCGAAAAGGAGATTGAAAAGCTCATCTATCCCGTCGGCTTTTATCGGACGAAGGCTAAAACTCTTATTAAAGTGTGTCTGCTTTTGATTGAGCGGCACCGCGGGGTGGTTCCGGGGACGATGGAAGAACTCCTAGCGCTTCCGGGCGTGGGGCGCAAGACGGCCAATCTCGTGATGACGGTGGGTCACAGGAAGCCCGGAATTTGCGTCGATACCCATGTGCACCGCATCTCCAACCGCTGGGGCCTGGTTAAAACCAAGACCCCGGATGAGACCGAGATGGCCCTCCGAAAGATCCTTCCCAAGCGTTATTGGATCGATTACAACGAGCTGTTGGTCTGCTACGGCCAGAACCTCTGCCAGCCCGTTTCGCCGCATTGCACCAAGTGCAAGATCAGCAAATATTGCCCGCGTATCGGAGTAATAAGAAACCGATAGTCGGTCGCGCTCCCTCCGGCGAAGACGAGGATGCTGTACCGGTTCAAGTAGTATGAAATCCGATCTGCTTTTTCGGTTTCTCGGGTGTCGCGAGCAATTGCCGTATGGTGTCGAATACGACCTTAAATTGATGGTCGTGATTCTCATATTTTCTCTCCAACTCTTCTATTTTTTGACGTATCAATTCATTTGTGGCGATCAATTCACGCAGTTTGGAGAAAGTCCTCATGATGAGGATATTTGCCTGAATAGCTCTCGGACTGTTCAAAACCCCGGATAGCATCGCAACACCTTCCTGCGTGAAAGCATAGGGCAATTGAGGAGAGAACCGCAGGGGTTGAAGGTGGTCACAATTTGTGACCACCTCTGTCATCTCCGCCTTACTGAGACGAAACATGAACTCCGCTGGGAACCGAAGGATATTCCTTTTGACGGCTTGATTCAATGCCTTGGTGGGGACCCCATAAAGCTCTGCTAGATCTGCGTCCAGCATGACCTTTTTCCCACGCATGAAGTGTATCTTTTTTTGGACTGTTTCCTGAGCCACCTGCACTGGCGCGACCATAACCCTGTTTTTTGACATAATGTACCCTCCTACCTATACTAGATGCGCGAACCCCTGTTTTTCGTGCACTTATTATTAAATATTGTATCGATTAACAATGAAGCTTAGTAAATCAAGAGTTGAATAAAAAATAGGCACAAAGCTGGCGTTGACCCATCCTATTGATTCACATGACATGAAAATGAAAAGAGGGACACATCACTAAACTAATTTAGTAATATGTCCCCATTAGGGCGAGGTATCGTGCATGAGGATACTAATTGTTACTCCGGAGTCGATTCGGACTGAGTTTGGGTAAGGTCGGTTGGGGTTAAGTCCAACGGGTTAGCCTATGAAAAAATTAATTGAAGTTCGAATAAAAAATTTTCTTGGCCATGGTAATTTGAAATCCGAATTGTGGTTTATTGGCATGGAAGAAGGCCACGACGGGACGCTGGATGACTTACGGAAAAAATTCGTAAGGACGCACGGCAAAAA
>JANNFA010000207.1:0-9997 GCA_031379345.1 Candidatus Omnitrophota bacterium
CTCGCCTCGGTGTAGGCACCTCGGCTCACTCCTCCGGGCGCTAGGCCGCGCCCTCATCTGCGCCCCTGGGCCGGGGCGCCCTTAGGCCCGACGGCCTTCGGATATAGACCACAGGGAGGTGGGAGGTAAAAAAGGTTCAATGGAGTCCGCGTCCCCCGCGCAGGGACGGGAGTGATTTTTGCCGCCTGTTTTGAAGCCTAATTTTGTCAGGTGATTAGCACAAATTTAGCCGGTCGGGGTTGGCGCAGAATTCTAAGGGGGCTATGGCTCAGAGGCTGTAGCCCCTATTTTTGCCTCTCGGGCGGGAAAAATGGTCATCTCTGTCAAACTTGCGGGACCCCCATTTATTGGGTATACTGCTTCTATCCAGTAGCAAATTTCACTTGAGGTATATGCCAGAAAAAACCGGAGATTTTGCCAGTCCGCTCCTGATACAAGAGCTAGACGCATTGTACGGGTCTGCCCAAAAGCAAAAGGAACCCGTCAAGCTCAGGCAGTCTCGAGACGTGACCAAAATTTTAACACAAATTAAAGAGGAACAGCAGAAGGCCACAGAAACACGCGTTTCGTTTAAATAATTTAATGGATTTAAGAACAGTAGGGTGCATTGGTTCTCCTGAAATTGAGGATGCCAGCGCACCCTTTTCAAATTTCGATTTTATAGAACAAAGATTCGGCCCGCATCAGGTAGCCCTTCGACGCTTACTCTCCCAAGCTAGAGTAAATGGTTACTCTCTCCTAGTTATCGAAAAAATTAACAGCGTAGGTATTTCTGCAGATGACGACGAAGAACTTTTGAATGCGAAATATAAACTGTCTGGCGATCCTTTGATTCGACTTTCTTTTTTCAAGAAAAGAAAATCGCACTTGTTGTATAGCTTATTTAAAAAAAATAAATATTATCCGAGTCTGGTTTTAAAAAAGAAGAACCTATTAGGCTATGTAATTCTTAAAAACGTTCCCAGAAAAGACAAATATAAATGGATTATATTCGAGTCTATATTTTCTGCGAATAGACATCCGAATAATTTCTGCCATCTAAAAAAGCAGTACGATTTACGGGTAGGCAGCAAGGTGTATTCTCTAGAAGGAAATCTTTATTGCCAGCAGAATGGAATTACGAATGTCTGCGCTCACGTTGCACTCAGAACTGTGCTATCGGCCATTCTCCCCGAGAAAGACATAAGCTACAAAAAAATAAACCAAATATTATCCGATAGCGGCATGCCTTTCCTGGTGGGTAAAGGTAAGGGGTTGGACAATCTTCAACTGACTAAGGTATTGGAGGTATTAAACGTAAACTATTCAATGCAAATATTTCCAAAGGGGCAGGTAGCACCCATTCCCTACCAACGGTACTTGTATGGCAGTATTGAATCAGGACAACCCGCTCTCTTAGGGTTTTTCTTCGCTGACCCCCAAGCAGGCCATGACCAAGGGCATATATTACCTATTTTAGGGCATACGTTTAATGAGGATACGTGGGTGCCTCATGCGGACTACGGGTATTTCAAGATCGCCGCGGATATAAGATACATACCAAGTGAAACATGGGTCAGTTCTTACTTGTGTCATGATGACAATTTTGGCTCGAACTACTGTTTACCGAGGCAATATATTACTGAAAGCTACAATCAGGTTATGGTGATTGCTATAAGACCCAGCGAGACAAAGTATGCGGCCGTCGAAGCTGAAATATTGGCTGGATATTTCTTGACCGTGGTTGCTCAATTAATACCAACAAATGCCCAAAATAAATGGGTGGTACGTCTGAGAGAGGCAATTTTTACAAATGAAGGATGGCAGGGCTGGGTCGTTTTTCGTCCGCTGCTTATTACTAGAGAAAGTTATATATCTCATCTAGAAGAATTAGAAGATTGGAAGTCGAATCGTCTCAAACCAGAACTTGTTAATGTGTTTAGAAAAGAGACGAGAAAATTGTATTGGTTATTGAAGTTTCTTTGCAGGGACTATTTCCAGCTAATAGGAGAAAGTTGGGCGAAATTGTTCTCAATCCAGAAATTGAAATTACAGATCCATTAGATGTGAAGCTTTTTGAATTTGCTCGACTGGTGGATAAATTCTATTTTCTTGGCGGAAACCATAATTCAGAAGTGATCAAAAAAACATATCAGACTGACTTGGTGAGCCACACGCCGCTGTATCATGACTAGAGGATCGTTATTAAATGGCCTGGTGGGATCTGAACGGCTCAAGAACAGATGCTAAAGTATACTCATTTATTATCCCAGTTTCGGTCTTGGACTTCGCTCGAACAGGAAATAGCCAATTTAGCCGAGCCCAAGGTTCGCGGCGATGTTTTTGAAGAGTTTTGCCTTGCCTACCTAAAACTAACCCCAGAGTACCAATTAAAGAATGTTTGGATTCAGGGCCAGTTTCCCACCCGCGTTATTGAAGAGCTTAAACTTTCCGGGCAAAAAGATCAGGGAATAGATTTAGTCGCTGAAACGAATTCTGGAAAGCTATGGGCTATTCAGGCCAAGTTTAGATCGGACCGGAAGGGTATTGTTTCCTACAAAGAGCTGTCTACGTTTCTGGCTGTCTCTGACAGGGCTGATTATAGGCTGATTATTTCAAATACCGAGCAGCTTCCTTCTATCATTGGCAAGAGAAGCCGGTGTGGTGAAGCCCTTATCGATCGATTGAGCGTATTGGATGAGAGTTATTTCGACCGTCTTCATAAGTTCCTAGAGCTCGGCAAGCCGGTTGAAGCAACGCCGCTTTCTCCTAAGCCCCACCAGAAGGACGCAATAGCCGCATCTATTGAACACTACCGAACTCATGACCGTGGACAGCTAATTATGGCGTGTGGCTCTGGAAAGACGCTTACAGCCGTATGGATAGCAGAACAGCTGGGGTCACAAAAAATACTGGTTATGGTACCAAGTCTAGCGCTGATGAGGCAGACCGTCTCAGTCTGGGCAGAGAACTTTAAGTCCCAGGCATTAAATTATTTGTGTATTTGCAGCGATGCTTCGGTTGCGGAAGAAGCCAAAAGTGATCGTCCGGTAGGCAATCTGTGGGAACTGGATATTCCGGTTACTACCGATTTCCAAGAAGCCAAGCAACTAATTCTCGATAACTCAAATAACCGTTTGATTGTTTTCTCAACTTATCAAAGTAGCGATGTCTTATCAAAGGCTGTCGCAGGTTCAGGAGAGTTTCGTTTTGACCTAGCCATATGCGATGAAGCCCACCGGACGGCTGGAATGAACAAAGGATTATTTAATCTGGTTTTGGACGATAAGCACATACCCTGCCACAAACGTCTTTTCATGACGGCCACCCCAAGGATTTTAGATAAACATATTATTAAGCGGGGACAGGAGGAAGATGTTGAACTGTTTTCCATGGCTGATGAAACGAAGTATGGAAAAGAGGTTTACAGGCTCTCGTTCGGCGAAGCTATAAGACTAAAACTTTTATGCGATTTCAAAGTCGCAGTGGCGGTTGTTACTGATGATGAGGTAAGGCAAATCATATCCTTACGGAGCAAAGTCCAACTCAAGTCTGAGAAGATATTTGAAAGAGAAGCAGAGGGCCTGGCCAAGCAAATCGCTTTTATTAAAGCGGTCTCTCAGTACGGTATTAAGCACACCATTTCTTTCCATAGCCGCGTTGCCGACGCGCAATCGTTTTCCGACAAGAAGTCGGATCGCGGATTGGGTGCGGTAAACGATTTAATGAGTAAGCACAATAATAAAACACCACAAATTGCCACATTTCACGTAAACGGAGCGGTTCCAGCAGGGCAGAGATCGGCTACCATCAGCGAGTTTTCTAGTAGCCCCGTATCTGTTATCAGCAATGCTAGGTGTCTGACCGAGGGAGTCGATATTCCATCCGTCGATGGCGTGGTCTTTTACGACCCCAAATATCGGCTCACGGATATTGTTCAGGCCACAGGAAGGGCCTTGCGACTTTATAAAGGCAAAGCATGCGGCTATTTGATAATTCCTGTTTTTTTAAAAAGTGATGAAAGCCCGGATGACCTCTTGGAATCGAGTGATTTTTCTCAAGTTTGGTCGGTTATCAAAGCTATGCAGTCCCAAGACGAAAGGCTCGATGAGATTATTAAGTCTCTTCGTGTTATGGATGGCCAGATTGATGGAGGGCAGAAAGAGGCGTGTGCGGAAAGAAACTCCCTCGAGGAGAAATTGCATGAAAAAATATTGATTCAGGGGATTCCAAATAGAATATCAGCGGAACAATTTATAAGAAAAATTGATATCAAGCTACTCGATGAGCTAGGCTCATCATGGGATTATAAATTTGGTATTTTGAAGGCTTTTAGAAAACTAAATCCGTATCGTTGGCCTATCGCTAATGAAGAATTCCCAAAAGGCAACACGCTGGGTAGTTGGTGTGTTAAACAACGGCAGCGGCATAGAAATAATAAAGTTACACTCGAACGAGTAGACCTTCTCACAAAAATTGGATTCATTTGGGGAAAAAAACAAGTTCTTTGGGAAACGCAATACAAGTACTTAGTGCAGTTTAGAAAGCTAAATCCAGATCGGTGGCCCACTAGTAAAGAAGAATTTCCAATGGTAGGGAATGAGTTAGGGCTGTGGTGTGTGACTCAGCGGGCGAGAAAATACAAGAAATCCCAGGAGCAAATAGACCTACTTAATAAAATCGGATTCGCATGGGCAAAAACTGTTCCCGGGGGTCGTGAAAACAGCAAAGTTCCAAAAAGGAAAGCAAACTGGGAGGCCCAATTTAATAACCTCGTTAAATTCATGAAGCAGAATCCAGGCCGCTGGCCTAATAGCACCGAAGAATTCCCTATCGGTAACAAGCTGGGTAGTTGGTGCACTTTTCAAAGAAAACAAAAAAATGAAATAACAGAAGTCCAACGAGTTCTCCTTAACAAAATAGGATTCACATGGAAAGCTAGCCTTTGGGATGAGCGATATGAAAAACTAGTGCAATTTAGAAAAGACAATCCCGACCGCTGGCCTTCACACGGGGAAGAGCTAGCTACCTGGTGTTATGTACAACGAATGAAATCAAAGAAGGGCAAATTATCTCAAAAGCAAGTATCCCTCCTAAACAAAATCAAATTTTATGAGGTTTTACAAAAATACAATCGGTGGACTACCAATTATGAAGCGCTACTCTATTTTAGAGAACGGAATCCAGATCGCTGGCCAACTGGAAATGAAAAAGAAATATATGATTGGCTATGCAAGCAAAGGGCTCTTTATAAATGTGGAAAATTGCCGCAAGACCAAATAGATGTTTTGAACAAGTTGGGATTTCCATGGGTAGATATATCCCCATAACCCGTGAATCGGACCAGGTCCATAACGATAGAAAAGTGGTATGTTTTTTAGCAAGCTCTTTCCCTAAAGAGGAAACCGGAGCTTGGTTCTGTATAAATAAAAGATTGGTGAATCTGGTTATTGACCTCGCCCTGTCAGAGGCGTATCCTGAATAAGTGTAAAAAATATCGTCTGCCATGCGTCTTTGGTGGAGGCGCATTTCAAAAAGGAGTTTTTTTATGGAGCCTGCTAGTTTTTGTAATGATTTAACTATTCATGCGCGAGAGCAGTCTGTTATGTTTGAGTTTTGGTTTCAAGAACCGAAGACAGCAGATGACCCTACTCTAAAAGAACGAGTTTTAATTAAGAGCATTGCTATGGAAATGGCTCTCTTTCGCCAAGCAATTTGTCCTATGGCGGCCAAGCTTTGTGGGCCAACACAGCTGCCGCCGTCGCTGCCTGATGAGCCGCCCATTCGACGATAATAAATGGGGTTGATCGAATGTTTGCTGGGTTACTGTTTGATCAATGCTAGGGAGATAGCAGAGGAATGCATGTAGCATGACACATACCGGACGCCGTCCGCTGGGGAAGCATTAGAATAGGTTAATGAAATCAGCCCTTTTAATATTTTCAGCAGTCCTTTTTTTCTCAACCAACCTTCTCGCCGCCCAAACCGACACCAGCTACATTCCCGCCTCTAAATATTTTGACACCACCCTTACCGAACTAAACGCCGCCAAATCCTCGATCCAAGTCTTTATGTATTTGGTCTCCGTCTTCCCCGACCAACCCGACTCCCAAAGCACTAAGCTCGTAGACGCTCTTATCCAAGCAAAGAATAGGGGAGTAGACGTTAAGGTCATCTTGGACCAAAACATCGACTTCCAAGAGGAAACAAACGAACAAGCCATCTACCAAAACAAGAACCAACAGGCCTATGAGCTCTTAAAGCGAAACCACATCCCCGTCTTTTTTGACGAAGCCGACACCTACACCCACGCCAAAGCCATTGTCATCGACAACGAAACAGTCATCTTGGGCTCAACCAACTGGTCCAAAGCCGCCCTTACAAAGAACCATGAAGCCAATGCCCTCGTAAGATCAAAAGAGTTCGCCCAAAGCCTTTTAAACGACATGGCCAGTATTAAGATCCAAGAGATCCCCGCTGTCATTACCCCGACAGTCAGTATCCCAAAAGACTTCCTCACAAAAGATAATCTCCTGGGTGAGATGGTCTCCCAAGCCGATGAACGCACCTTCGATACGTATCTTTATCTCTTAAGCCAGTACACAGGCAATAAAGAATCAAAATTGTCTCTCGACTACAACAAGCTCGCCACATCCCTCGGCATCGACAAGATGTCGAAGGAAGACTACCGCCGTCAGATAAACAAGGTGTTGGATAAACTCCAAGACAAATACAACCTCATAGATTTTAAGAACCCTGACCGTAACCAAGACGCCGAAATAACCCTAAAAGCCCTAGCCCGGGAAGATGCCTTCCAGAGCCCCACCCTCTACTGGAAGTACGGCTGGCAGAAAGAACTATCCTATCCGGGGAAGGTAATGTTTCTCATAACCGAGAGCTACACCTCGTCCTCATCTCCAAGCTTCTTTATGTCTAGGGAGACCCTTTCAAAGAACCACCACATCTCAGAGAGCTTTATCTCTGACGGAACAAAGGAACTAAGACAGAAGAACCTTCTTGATATCAAATATGGAGAATTAGAAGGCAAGAACTACAGCCAAAGAGACGCTAATGAATACACGCCCCAACCTCTCTATCATCCCCAAGACCTTAAGAAAGACCTAAAAGCTCTTGAGGATAAATATGGCGCAGAAAAACTCAACCGAGCCGTCACGACGGCGAGCCTAGTCTTTGAAGAAAACAACCCGAGAACCATCAAAGCCCTGATAGACCTTGAAGACCAATACGGCGAGAGCACAGTTCAAGAGGCCGCCAAGAAAATCGCTGAGAAGAATCCCGACAACCCCAAGAGGTCAGCGGGGTATTTGATCAACACGATTAAGAGTATGTCAGAACATAAGGGGTAGTGTGCATGGTTAGAAAACCGAAGAAGAAAAAATGACATTGAGCTTATACGCGGATAATTCTGACGAGAATATTTCCATCTATCTGGACATCTTCCTGGTTATTTGCAAGTACGCCGAATTAACCTATGGCAGAGAGCCAGCACTGCTTGAAGCTGTAAAGACGGCGGCAAAAGAAGTCATGGATAAATTAATTAAAGTTGGGGAGCAAAAGAAAACCATTAAGGCCACGTTAGCGGAAACAGTGCGTCTTTTAGAGAGAGAACGTCAGAAAGGCGGCGATGCCGTCGCGACGCATAAGTTATCGGGTGATATAGAAAACTTTCTAGCTCAAGGGAAAGGGGCGTTGGACTTGCTAGCCAATAAACTTTTACGGCAAGTCGTTGCGTATGACGGTAAATTTAATCATGAAAAGATCGTAACGCATCTTAAAGCTCAGCCAGGTCTTGACCCCTCAATTGTGGGTGAAATAGAAGCGCTATTAAATCGGGATTGGGATGTTTGGTTGAAGGCGTTTGTTTACGATCGCGATTGGCATCATGAGGAAAACTTTAAACTGTCAGATATGAAGTACGTTGAGGGTCAGCCGACGGTCATTCTTGAAAGACGCGATGGAACCAAGATCGGAAACCTTCGTGAGTATGTCGATATACACTGGGATAATCTGATAGGGTTAATATCAGATTTGGTTTGGCTTATCTTTTCCGCAAAGACGCCAGCGTTTAAGGCCATTCGTGTAACTCGCGATATGTTTATGAGTCCTGCCGAGATGGCTGCTTACAAGAAACAAAGGGTTGAGAGTACTAATAAATATTGAAATAAAGTCGTGGCTCGCCGACAAGCGAGACTAGCGCCGCGCGCTAGAGAGCACCGCTCACCACGATGCCTATCCTGCCTTAATCTTTAAAGTCCTTGTCGGCAAAAATCACTCCCGTCCCTCTCGACCCAGGAGCTGAGGTCTCACTCGCCGAACAAAGAGCCTCTAAAGAAAAAACTGACGCAACACGCGGCAGGTATCCTTTAAAAACAAGGTTCTTTATGAGGCGAGAGAATAAACGCCACGCCTGGCTTTGAAAGGCTCTTCCGCCGAAGCGAATGCGAGTGCGGATTTTCAAAGACAGGCGTGGCCTTCAACCCGAGGTCCGCGGCGGTAATAAAATCCTCCCGCCTCCCGACGCGGCGACGTGCGCGGGAGGGGGTGCGGTCGTCCCGCTCCAGTCCGTATCTTCCACTATCAGAGGTTTTGTATAGTCGAGGGAGCGCGACGACGAGCGAAGTGAGAGCACCCCCTCGTCGAAATATAATTCGGGGGTGGGGGCCGCGCATAATGAAGGTCACATAGTGACACCTACTAAAAAACGGTCTTTATCCGTACCTCCCACCTCCCTGTGGTCTATATCCGAAGGCCGTCGGGCCTAAGGGCGCCCCGGCCCAGGGGCGCAGATGAGGGCGCGGCCTAGCGCCCGGAGGAGTGAGCCGAGGTGCCTACACCGAGGCGAGCGGGGCATTCACATTCTCCTATGGAAGGTCCAGAGGCCTAGCCGCGAAGCGGCGTTAGAACCTTAGTAATTTGGGGAGGTTATGAGGATGAGCGTTAGGGCTTTAAGATTTCTGATCGAGGCGGGGCCGGGAAGGTTCGTTGGCTTGGGTTGGCTTTCGAGTTCCTTAAGCGGACGTTTAAAAAATTGGCTGGAGGCTGTGGCTTCTAAAAGTTCAGGAGTGTGGACGTTAGCTGTGGTATTGCTGTGGTTCTTGCGCGGGCATGTGTAAGAGAAGGCCGAGAGGGACGGTTCATTTTTTAAGATGAGATTTATTAAGAAGATTGTGCGGTAAAACCAAAGTAAAGTTCGAAAGGTTTAAGGTAGGGTCGCCATATTGTAGTGACGAACTACCAGTGCAAGCGGGGGTCGTGGAGTCCGCGGCCCCCGCGCGCATCCCCAAAGCCGACTTGCCTGACTGACCGATGGATGTTACTATATAGGCACCTCGCAATACGGGCGTTTATCCTTCCAAACCTCTCGCTCGAAGTAGTTCAGCTCATCTGAACGAAAGACAAAAACAACAACGTCTGTTCGTTTAAAAATGGAGCAGAGCTATGTCTAAGATCAAACCTATTGAAGTTACCACCTTTCTCGCGCAAGAGACCATCGAAAGAAAGATCTATTACTTGCGTGGCGCGAAAATCATGTTCGACAGGGATCTTGCCAATCTCTATGGGGTCACGACAAGTTATCTTAACAGGCAGGTCAAAAGACACTCCGACCGCTTCCCCTCGGATTTTATGTTTGAGCTGAGTGGCGCGGAGTTCAAAAACTTGATATGCCAATTTGGCACATCAAGTTGGGGCGGCACACGCAAACGGCCTCGAGCATTTACGGACTACGGCATCCTTATGCTCTCGTCCGCTTTGAACAGTAGCCGCGCCATCCAGGTCAATATCCAGATCATGCGGACATTTAAGAAGCTACGAGAGGTTGTACTTCATCATAAGGATTTGCAAAGAAAGTTCGAGGAAATGGAGAAGAAATACGACTCGCAGTTTAAGGTCGTTTTCGACGCTGTCCGGGAGATCTTGGAACCAAGAAACGTCAAACTAAAAAAACCTATTGGTTTTCACGCAAATTACAAACGGAGGCAAGATGAAAAAATGCGCC
>JANNFA010000218.1:0-3467 GCA_031379345.1 Candidatus Omnitrophota bacterium
GGTCAGGCGTTTCCAAAAAACGTGTGACACTTGTGTTTCCCCAAGACCAGATCAAAGAACCGGTGGTTTTCACCATGGCGATGAAGTTCAACATTATCCCCAATATCCGCCGCGCGCGCGTGACTGAAAGTGTGGGCGAGATGACTCTTGAGCTCGAGGGCGACGAGAAGGACCTGGAAAAAGGCATCAAATATCTTGAGTCGCGCGGCCTGAAAGTAGCGCCCGTGACCGGTGAAAGCGCTCTTTGAATTTTTGCTCGTCGCGGTACTTCCCGCGGCGGCTGGGTACGGCGGCTACGAACTGACGGACCGTATTTTTCGGGAGAAGTTTATCCCTTTACCCTTTGAACCCTCCGGCCTTGCGGTCGGTGCCGGCTGTTTTTTTTGGACCCTGGCTTTTCTGACGATATGGGTCGGCAAGAAACGGAAAAAATAGGAGTCGTTCATGAAAAAAATCTCTGTATTGTTTCTTGTGATTTCTGCAATGGCGTCCTTGGAGATATGTCCCGCCTTTGCGGAAGACGAAGGATGGTCCTCTAGCCAACTCAGGGCGATTGAAAAGAAACAGGACCGCATCCTTCAAGAGCTTGAAGAATTAAAAACGGAGCTAAAGATCGTAAAAATCAGGGTGACCAGCCGCTAGTATGAAATTTTCTACACGTACCCTCTACGGACTTAAAGCTATTCTTGTTCTTGCCGGGCGTTACGGTGAGGGCCTTCTTTCCGTATCTGCTATTGCAAAAAAAGAAAGCATCTCGGTACACTATCTTGAGCAGATCCTGAACGCTTTGAAGAAAAAAGGGCTCGTAAAGAGCGTGCGTGGGCCTCAAGGCGGCTATGCCCTTGCCGAAAAGCCTTCTGATATCACACTCGAGCAGCTTTTTTACGCGTTGGAACCTAAAGCCATCGTGACGGAGAAGGTTTCCGCTGATTACGACGAGACGGCCCTAGCAAATGGCCTTTTCTGGGAGGCCCTGTCCTCCGCCATCGAGAAGGGCCTTTCTCATGTGACGCTTCGCCAGCTCTTAGACGAGGCCCGCCGCTCCAAAAAGACCAAGAGCCGCTCCCCCGCCCCGACATTTCATATCTGATTCAACTTGAGGCGCCAAATTGGCACCTCAAGTCTGTAACCTCTTTGTTTGTATAAAGAAATGAAAATTCATTGGGAAGCAATCAAGTCACTTTCGAAAGCTCTTTACGGGGTTTTTGTCTCTATCTACCCGTGAATGACTTTTTGCATCCCTCCTATGAGCATGTTATAATAGGTTGTTTGGTGGGAATGAAGGAATAATATAAGTCATTTAATTTTAATGACTTACGGTGGTACGAGCCTGGCGTGTGGACCAAAAAAAGCCTTAGACAGGAAATGCGAACTCAACTTCGGGCCCAAAGCCTGGAGGATCGGGACGCCAAAAGCCTGTCGATCCAAGAGAAGCTTTTTCGGTTGGACGCCTACAGACGCGCCCGCACGGTGTGTTTCTTCGTCGGCATGGATGACGAGGTGAACACCGTCCCGATGATAGAGAATGCTCTCTCAGACGGGAAACGGGTGCTCGTGCCGCTGACTAACCTGGAAAATAAAGAACTAAAGCTGTTTGAGATCCGCGATATCCGTCAGGACCTCGCCCCTGGAGTGCTCGGGATATTAGAACCCGACCCGTCCAAGGCGAAGAAGGCCGAAGCGGCAGAGGCGGAATGCGTGGTGGTGCCTGGGCTGGCGTTCGATCAAAAATTCGGCCGCCTGGGAAGAGGCGCGGGGCTCTATGACCGATTTCTCGCCTCGCTTTCACCTTCCGCATTCAAAGTGGGTCTGGCTTTTTCCTTCCAGGTGTTTCCTGATATTCCTCAAGAAGAACACGACCATCCGTTGGACGCAGTGCTGACGGAAAATTAGAGGGACCCATGGACGGAAACACGCTTTTTGTTCTCATTCTCATCGCGCTTGCCATCGCCGGTATTGCTTTCGGTTTGGGTTATTTTATCCGCAAGCGCTACGCCGAGCGCTTGATACGTACCGCCGAATCCAAGGCCCGCGAGATCCTTGTGACCGCCAAGCGTGACTCGGAGGAAATCACGAAACGCTCCGACCGCGAGTCCAAGCAGTATCTCACCAAAGCGCAGAGTGAGTTTGAAGACACCATTGCGCAAAAAAAGCGCGACCTGGACAATGCGGAAAAAGTCCTCCGCCATCGCGAAGAAACCATCGAAAACCGCTTAGACATTTCTGAAAAACATGAACGCGAAGCACTTTTTAAAATTCAAGAAGCGGGCCTAAAGGAAAAAGGCCTGCAGGACCTCGAGCGTTCCCTCAATAAAATGATCTCCGAAGAGCGTGAAGTCCTCCAAAAAATTGCACAGTTGAATCCCGAAGAAGCAAAAAGGCAATTTTTGAAACGGATGGAAACAGAGCTTAGACAAGAATCCTCAAAACTTATTGAGCAGATTGAGCATGAAGCCAAAGATACGGCCGACCAAAAAGCGCAGAGGCTCGTCAGCCTCGCCATCATGCGTAATGCCGCCTCATACACCACTGAATCGACGACCACCGTGGTCCAGCTTCCCAGTGAAGACATGAAGGGCCGTATCATCGGAAAAGACGGGCGCAATATCAAGACCTTCGAGACGCATACCGGCGTAGACCTCATCATCGATGACACGCCGCAGGTGGTAACGCTCTCGTCTTTCGACGGTGTGCGCCGAGAAGTCGCGCGTCTGGCGATGGAAGAGTTAATCCAGGACGGCCGCATCCAGCCTGCACGCATCGAAGAAGTCGTGCAGAAGGTCAAACGCGGCATGGAAGTCATCTTGAAAGAGACTGGAGACAAAGCGCTTGCGGAGACCCAGCTTTCCGCAATGCATCCGGAGCTTGTGAAACTTTTAGGCCGCTTGAAATACCGCACGAGTTATGGACAGAACGTGCTGAACCACTCTATCGAGGTCGCCTGGATGATGAGTGCTATTGCTTCCGAAATGGGATTGGATCCGATTATCGCACGCCGCGCAGGCCTTTTGCATGACATTGGAAAGGCCGTATCCAGCGACGTCGAAGGGCCGCATGCGCTTGTGGGAGGAGAGTTCTGCCGACGTTATGGCGAACAGCCGGATGTGGTGCATGGCGTCGAAGCCCATCATGAAGATATCGAGATGAAGTCCGTGTGGCCCATGCTGGTGCAGGGTACCGACTCGGTAAGCGCCTCACGTCCAGGCGCGCGCCGTGAGAGCCTTGAAAATTACATCAAACGCGTAACGAAACTGGAAGAAATCGCCGACAAGCATCCGGGGGTCGAAAAATCATTTGTTATCCAGGGAGGCCGAGAAGTACGCGTGGTTGTGAAGCCTGACCGCGTGCCGGAAGACTGCCTGCCGGCCCTCGCACGCGAGATCTCGAAAAAAATCGAGGAAAACCTCGATTATCCGGGCCAGATCAAGGTCGTCATCATCCGTGAAGTCCTCGACGCGGCTTTCACG
>JANNFA010000233.1:0-10018 GCA_031379345.1 Candidatus Omnitrophota bacterium
GGAAACAACTCATCCATTCAAACTCATCATCGTCGAGGGGAACGCTCCGGATGATGTGTGCAATGAGCTTGAAAAACGTAAGAAAAAATATAAGAACCTCCAGATTCTCTACTCTTCGCACCATCCCCGCATGGCGGAGGCGTTCAATATGGGCCTTGTCCACGTGCGGACCCCTCATGCTTTCCTGATGCACAATCATCTCCTGGTGACCCCTGGCTGGCTCTCCACTTTGATGGAACATGCTCCGGCAAAAGACAGCATTCTGATGCCCTACGTCAGCAACACGAATGGCACGCCTTTTTCGTTCCTGCATGCGTTCCTGGCCAGCAAAGAGATGCTTGATGAGCTGGGTCTCTTTGACGAATCGGTCGGTACGCCTTTCTGGGGAATAGATCTGGAAAACCGGCTCAAATCGAAGAATGTGACCCTGACTCGGAATCCCGCATCTGTCCTGGATTACCAGGGCCCGGCCGTGTTAAAAGGAGCCGACCTGAAACTTTTTCTGCATCAATGGGATGACCCACACACCCGCCAAACCTTGGCCTATATGAAGCAAAAATGGGGCACAGCCCCAGAGGAAGCGAGCTATATGGAATGGTTGGAGAAAAAACGGTCTACCGCACGCTATAAAGCCTCCCCAATGCTCCCGTCCTTGCCTATCACATCCACAATGCCCCTCATAGACCCTGGAGCGGGCTTCCGAAAGCTCATAAAGGTCCTGAATCAAGCCTAAAATCGCCTTGACCCATGCCCCTTCCCGAACCCTGTTTCTTGAGGTATAATGTTGCTTCGTCAAGAACAACCATCAACCTTGGAAAGAGGCATAAAAACATGAGATCGTTCACTCAAAACTTTTGGATTCTGGCAATTGCGGCTTTCGTGATCCTCATCCCTAAGAACGCGTACGCCGTATCCGCAGCCGTTCAACAGGTCACAGGGGAAGTGTTGGTAGCAAAAGCGGCTGACCCTGAAACTTGGGCGACCATCACGGGCGACACCCAGCTTGCGACCGGCGATTCGGTCAAGACACGGACAGGCACCTGCTCGATCGTCTACAGCGATCAGGCGACATTCTCCGTAGATCCAAACACGATGCTGATCATCCAGGAGCGCTCCGATGCGCAAGACATCCAGCTTCTTCTTGGTAAGATCAAAGGCAAAGTGAACCACCAGAACGCCACACAGCCGTTCGTCGTCACCACGCCGGCCGCTGTTGCTACCGTGCGCGGCACGGAAGTTGATTTCAGTTACAACGATGAGGGCCAGCTCACCGTAGACCTGCACGATGGAAACATTCAGGTGGTAAACGATGCGGCTGAGATGACCCTCGATCTCGGCGGTAAAAAATCTATCACCATCAAGTTCGATAAAGAAGCGAACATTATTCACATCAGGAATGAATGTAATTCGGACGGTGAGGTCAAATTCAGCGTGCTCGGAACGGACTACGCTGAAAGCCCCTGCGACGAGAAAGAGGTCAACCTGTCCACCGCCGAAGAAGGGACGCAGATTCCAAAGGACGAGAAGGACGCAGAGGATGAGTTGGAAAATCCAGACGATCTGCGTGAGCCGTCGACCGAGTTCAACGCATAAAAAAAGTAGTCAGGTATCAGCAAGCAAAAAACAGGTTTGAAGGCTAAATGCCCTCAAACCTGTTTTTCTTTTCCCTGACTACTGAAACCTGATACCTGACTACTTACTTACCCGTCTGCCCTAGCACCGCCCGAAAAGTCAGAATGATGATCTTGAAGTCTAACCACAGCGACCAGCGGTCAATATACTGAAGATCGAGCTTCATCCAGTCTTCAAACCCGATCTTGTTGCGCCCCGATACCTGCCAGATACAGGTGATGCCGGGTTTCATCGAAAGACGCCTTCTCTGCCAAGGCTCATATTGCTCGACTTCTTTTGGGATGGGCGGTCTCGGGCCCACAAGACTCATGTCGCCTTTTAAAACGTTCAAGAACTGGGGAAACTCATCCAGACTGGTCTTCCTTAGGATTCGGCCCACTCGGGTCAGCCGCGGGTCATTTGTCATCTTAAATACCGGTCCGGTCATCTCATTCTGATTCCGCAGTTCCTCCAGACGCTTTTCTGCATCCAACACCATGGAGCGGAATTTATATAGTTTGAACCGCCGGCCATTCAGACCGGAACGCAGCTGGCTGAAATAAATAGGACCCGGAGATTCAGCGCGGATAGCCAAGGAGATAATGGCAAAAAGCGGAAGACATAGGATCAAAACAACTAAAGAGGCCAGAATGTCGACGGTGCGCTTCACAATAAGCTCCGTATCTTTCAGGCGGCTCGTTTCGAAGGTGAGGTACGTAAAACCGTCGAATTGCTTCGGAATACCCGACGCTATTTCGAGGTCAAAGAAATCTGTGGAGAGCGTGGCGGGCACACCTACGGCTTCGCAATAAAGGATGCACTTTTCGATGACCGGAAGCCATGCGCGAGGGACCACGAATACCACCTCATCGATCACAGTGTTCTCAAGAACCTTCGGAAGATCATCGAGCGTACCAAGGACGGGATATCCTCCCACACCCTTTTCGACCATATGCGGGTCCTTGTCCATGAAACCCACGATGCGATAGCCCCACTCCTTATGTTTTACGGCTAGGCTTAGAAACTCTTGTGCGCGCCGGCCTGTCCCAACAATTAAGATATTGTGAATATTATGACCTCGGCTGCGTGCGATATGCGACACACTGAGGACGATATAGCGATTGATGAGAAGAAGGATGACCGAGCTGGACGTGTAGATCACCATAAATAGACGGCTTAAGAAATGGAATTTAAATACAAAGGCAAAGCTTGTAAAGAAGACAAAGAACAAGAATCCATTCACCACATGCGAGACAAAGATCTTCTCATACGTCTGCAAACGCAGATAGTGATATTCCCCGCGGCGCTTTAAAAGGATGGCCCAAATCACCAACACCAGCCAGTAGACACGCATGTAGACTTCCGGTGAGGCCGGAGTCCGGATGATCTCCACACGCGGAATGACGTCTAGAAAGTGGAACGACCTATAATGCAGGATGAGGGCGTAAAGAAGAAAAAAATGCACGGACACAATGACCAAGTCGCCAATGTACAGGCTGTTGCGGACAAACTCCGTGCGCTCACGCATCATGATTCAACTGTCTCCCTGACAAGGACGCGGCGTATCCAAAGATTGCGGTCTTCTGCCGGCCGGTTCCGGTCCTGAAAATCATTCACATACTCTAGACTCAGCATATGCGTCCCGGGTTTCAACAAGGTCACGATATTGAATTTTTTATAGTCCGTATTGTCCACGTAGCACTCATCAATAAGTTTGCCGTCAATTTTAACATACAGCGCGGGATAGACCCCTTTAGAGGCGCTCCCCTTCAATTCCAACTCTATCATTACCAACCGGTTATGATTAGTAATTTTTTTATGCACTTCTCCGTTCTGGAAGAACATCCCTCGGTCGGTCGGGGTCACGAGTCCAATATGCGAAAAATCATCGAGCGCAAAAGAGTGTATGATGGGGGCATCCAGGGTGAATTTTCGCGCAAAAGCATCTGGGTCCACGCGCAGCATCTTCAGGTTAAACCTGCGGTGATGCTTCCATAGGTCTTTGCGCTCAAGGAAGATCACGAGCCCCTCAAGCGCCCTGGGTTCGCTCCCATAGAACTTAAGGATCTGCGAAACGTTCGGGGTGTGCCTCCATAACTCATCAAGAGACGACTCCGCAAACGATGGGTCGAACCGCACCGCGCTGTGGAGCATGTCTTCGGCAGCCATCCGCAAACGGCCATCCCCCTTAGGGTCTAGACGCAAAATATCACGCGCTGCCGAGAAGGCTAATTTTGCATTATGAGGATCCTTGGACAGGGCGTTCTGGAAAAGCTGAATCAGCGTTTCGGGCGAGGAGCTGGCAAGCGCTGGAGCAAGTGAGCGTGCTTTTGCCAAGTCATAGACCGGTTCATATCCGTTAAGCGCAATGGCGCGGTCAAAATCTTCCGAAGACTTCGTGTCGCGTCCAAGGCTGCGGATAAAACCACGGAGATAATGGGCCTCCGCATCGTACGGATTGAGCCGCAGACTTCTCTCGATCGACTCAAGCGCGCTTTTTCTATCACGCACTTTTAATAACTCATTTGCCTCCCAAGAGTTGTATTGGCTCAGTCCCAGATAAAAAGTTCCCGCTAAAGCAGAGGCGAGCATGATCGATAGTAGGCCTTTCAGAAAAATAGACGTCCGGGGGCGGTAACTCTCCTTATGATCCATGGAAAATAGAAGTCCGGCGGCCACGGAAGACAGAAGCCAGTTAGCGGGGATATGAAAATTAAAATCAAAAAGAGAGTGCACAAGAAGGCCGAACATACCGGCCAGAATCCCGCTGCCAACCCCGATGCGCAAACGGCTTTCATCGTGGCTTACGATCCGCCAGCCCTGTATAAAAAAAACCAGGAATAGAATCGCCACGGCTGCGAATGTAAAAAGACCGCCTTCCGCGAGAAGTTGCAAAACATCGTTATGCGCATGCACCGGCCGCATCGAAAATCCGGAAGGACGAAAATGCAGAAAAACGTGGCCGAATGTTCCCGGTCCGGAACCGAACCAGAAATGGCTAGCGATCATCGGCAGCGTTCCAAGCCATGTTAGCCAACGAAATTGAAGCGATAACTCCTCCTCCTGAGTCATGGACCGGATGTTCTCCACCCTTTGTTCGATGGAATCCGTCCCAAATACCACGACAGCGATAACGACCAACGCAATAAAAATAATGAAGGGCAATACGCTTGATGAAATGAGGTCCCTCTTTTTAAGAAGGACCATCATCACAACAAGTGCTAGTCCCAGCGAGACAAGCGCGCCCCGCGAAAGCGCGAATACAAAGGCAACCCCCATCAGTCCCGTAATAAATAAAAATAGGACTTTCTTCGCTCTTTGTCTTTCTGCCAACACCATGCCGAAGGTGATCGGCAGCAATAGTACGAGAAGTCCCGCAAAATGGTTATGGTTCACGTACATAGAGGAGAGAAACTGGGGATGGCTCCACCAGTCATTCGGCAGACCTCCCACAAATTGGAGAAGCCCGATTCCTGAAAGCAGCGCGCCCAAAAAAACAAACATCTCAGTCATCCGGTAGATCTGCGGCCGCTCGCGACACAGGTACCGGGTACAAATAAACGCGCAGAGCACGACGTCTAATTTAAATAGTTCCACCCAGGAAAGATAAGGGATCTTTGAAAAGCCCAGCGACACTAGAAAAAAAACAGCATACACTGCGACCCAGACGTCCAGTTTGGAATGAAGGAAAGGCTTACGCTGCGCGACCAAGAACCAATACGGCAGAAAAGCGGCACACATGAAGGCCGTTGCCATAGAAAAACCCCATAAATACGTCGAACCGAATAAAAGCGGATAAAGGATTAGCGAGACAAGGAATAAACCTTCAAAAAAAAGGAAGGAAGGCGGGGAGGATGAATTCTTTATTGCGGTCGCCGGCGCGCCTGCGATCACGTCCGGCCGGAGCTTGATTTTCTGTAATATTTTTTGTAGTACTTGTTATAGCTGGTGGCGTCCTGCATGATAACGCCATTCAAGACCACTCCGATAAGACGCGACTTGGACTCCTTGATAAGGGTCAGCGCGCGAGTGAGGATCCTGCCCGTCGTGAAACCACACCTTATGGAAAGTAGGCAGCCGTCCAGGTGAGACATGACAATAGCGGCATCAGAGATGATCGTGACCGGCGGCGTGTCATACACGATCATGTCAAACCGCTTGCGTGTCTCCTGGATGAATTCTTTCATGCGCTGTGAGGATAAAAGTTGGGCAGAATCGATCACGCTCTTACCGCAGGTGACCACAGAAAGATTGGCCGTGTCGGTCTTGCGCACGACCTGGTCGAGCGGCAGGCCTTCGGTCAGGTACTCTCCAAGCCCCTTGTCGTTCAGGAAGCCATAGATATCATGGACGCGGCCACGACGGAAATCTGTATCCACGAACAATATTTTTAAGTTTGCTTGAGCCAGAACCGCCGCGATGTTCGAAGAAACCGTTGTTTTGCCCTCGCCCGGCCCCGGACTGACAATGGCAAAATCCTTGAGAGCTCCGTTTCTTGTCGCAAACCATAAAAGATTCATTCGGATCAGGCGGTAAGCTTCGACGGACGGCGAATCGGCCGTCAGCGCGACTAGACGGTCGAGTGTCTTTTGCTCCTCCGAACTTCTCGATGCAAAGATCGACCCAAGAAACGGCACTTCCTTACCCAGATTCCTCTTAAGGTCTTCATCGGTCTTGATCGTATCGTCAATATAGTCGACAAGGAAGGCCAAGAGAATACCGCCAAAAAGACCGGCAATGACGCCAAGAAGGATATTCATCACTTTTTTCGGCTTCACAGGCTCCTTCGGAACCTTCGCATTATCCACGATGCCGATATTGTTCATCCTTGAGCTGGCAAAGACCGAACTTTCTTGGATCTTGTGAAGCGTGTCTTCAAGAAGGACTTCCTCGTCTTCCATCGGCACACTTTCCAAAAGATCCTTATCTTTCGAGCGCTCGCACTCAATACGCCTGGCCATCGTTCGGATCTCATTACGTAGCGCGATCATTTCGGGATGTTTCGGACCAAAGCGGTTAGAAAGACTATCCAGCTTTGACTGGAGCCGTAAAAACTCGTCGTTCAATGAGGCCATGCGCTGATTGCGTATGAACATGAGAGCGCGGCGCATGAGGTTGTCTTTCGCATACACCTCTGCCATCTTGTTGGCTATATCGGTCGATAACTTGGGGTCTGGATTCTCAACACCGACGGTAATCATGCGGCTACCCTTGAGCTGCTCAATATAGACGTCCTTCAGGAACATCTTCCGGAATATCTTCGCTAGACCCACGCGTTTTTTATAGCGTTCTGTCTGGCCGAGGTTGAACTCGTCATAGACCTTGCCGGCGATCGCGTCGGATTTAATCAGTGCAATCTGCGTCGCGAGGTAGTTTTCAAACACGTCTATCGACGAGCCCGCCGATGCGGACTCCTCGGCTGAGCGCACATTGGCATTCTCACCTTCAATGATAATCGTGACCTGAGAACGGTAGAGAGGAATCATCAAGAAAGTACCGATTGTGACGGTCGTCACGCAAATCAGGAAAAAAGAGATGATGACCCAGCGCCTGCGCACCAGCACCTGGAAGTAATCTTTGATATTCTTTTCGACAATAAGGTCGGTCTGGGTGTTTTCCATGGACCTGTTTTCTAGAAGAAACTCTTTGAGATGGTCACCATATCGTCGGCTTGCAAGTCTACATCTACCGAAAGGTCGCCGTTCATGATACGTGTGGCATCGATATTCATCTTGGTTTCGGTGCCGTCGGGATTCTTACGAATGATCTGAACCCCCTTTTGATTCGCCACGGGCGTAAACCCGCCTGCCATTGAGATGGCACGAATGATAGACACGCGTCCGGAAATCTCGTAGTTCCCCGGCTTGCGGACCTCCCCGATGATAGAAAAATGGCTAAATTCGAGCACAAACACGTTGACCTGCGGGTTGATGACGTAGTCTCCATCGAGTTTGCGTTCCATCAATTTTTCAGCCTCGGCGACCGTAAGGCCTCCGATCTTGATGCGTCCGGCAAGCGCGTGCTTGATATAACCTTCGTCGTCCACGCGGTAGATCTGGGCCACGCTGGCCTCTCCGAAAATTTTTATCTGCAACATGTTCCCTGCGCCAATCACATAGCCATAAGGCGTGCTCTGGGCGCTGCCATCCTCTTCTTCCCGTACATTGAGCTGCTGGCTCGCGCGATTGGTCTTTTCATCGGCAAGGGGTGCCGCCAAGGCATACGAAACGGCAAAGATTGCCGTTGATTGAAACAGAATAAAGAAACGAATTGATTTTTTTATCATCGAAGATCGTTTGAGAAGATCAGAAAATGGCGCGAACGCCAGCCGCGATCTCATCACCGTCATAATCAAGACCCACAAGGTTGGAATCGCGCCCAACATGCCGATAATCAAGAGTGATCGAAACAAGGTCATTCGGCATGCGGTATTCTACGCCTGTCCCTGTGTCCCACATTGTATCGCGGCGTGTTGTGGCTTCACCCGGAAGAACAGTGATACGTGAGTATTCGTGGTAATCAAGAGTGCCTGCTAAATTGACAAACCAGCGTTCCGCTATCTGATGACGCCAAGTCAACTGCCCGCGGTTGCGCGTGTAAAAACTCTGACCGTCAAAGGTAGATTCAGTAGGAGTGCGATCGGCCCGGAAGAGAATGCGGTTGCCTTCATTCGGGTCCCACTGCAAAGCCCCGCGGGCAACAAAACCGTTAAAATCAGGGCGAACAAAATCATCATAAATGCGATGCTGGGCGCCCATCCACACCTGATAGGCGATACGCTCGGTCAGTTTGCCGCGCATCCCTAACATGTATTGATGAGCGTCGCCATCCCGGTCACCAAAAACATCCTGGTCGTACCACACACCGATGTAGGCGTATTCTCCCAGGAGCTGGGTATTGGGCGTCATGTCATAACCGACCCGCTGATAAATGGTGAATAGGTTGTGATCAAAGACAGCGTCCACGGCGCGATCGTAGCTGATGTCAAAATCGGTGATCTCATTTTCAAGGAAAAAAGATGCGAATGGGACTTCCAATAATGAATGGAATGCATTCTCATCACGTAAGATACGTTCGGTAAATTCGGTATTGGCCCGACTTTCGGTCCGTTCGTAAGTGTCCTCAACATCCAGTGTGAAGGAGACAAAATTAAGGTTTAAGCCGACCATTCCCTTATGGTCGGTGTGGTTCTGGTTGGTAAAGCGATTGAACCACTCGCTGCGAAACCCATAGGCCGCGGATAGCAGGTGCTGGCCTCCGGCAAAGGGAAGCTCCGCCAATAAGTTTCCGCGGAGAGTATTGATATAATCGCTTTCATTATTTGTATCTTCATAAAACACGTTACTGTCCCAACGGTAGCCATAATTTAATTCGGGCTTGAGATGCACCGGACCCAGCTGGAGACCCTTGCCATACTCATAGACGGGCATGCCGGCTTTTGCTTCATATTCCTCTGAAGCCATAGTCCCCTTGCTCGGAAAAAACTTGCCCTCAGATTGGGCTTCGGGAACATAAGCAAAGCAAAGCTTTGAGGCTAATAGACAGACAAAAAACAATAAAGAAATTCTAGTTAAGCGCATTTGGGTTCCCCTTATAAAGGTTAGTTATTGTATAACCTACGGGCAGGATAATTCAAGGAAAATTCAGACCCACAAAATGCAAGCCAGGGATCCAGAAAGAGTCTTACTTGGTCGTGCGAACCGTCACTTCATTGGTGAAACCGGACTCAACCCCCGCGTTATTATACGCCGTGAGCTTGTAGAGCCATGTTCCACTGCCGGGATGGTCAAAGGTGTCATTGCCTCCCATCGTTCTAAAAAGAACCCCATTCCTGTAAAGGTTGTAACCGGCTGCGCCAATAGAGCTGGCCCAGGTTATCGATATATTGCCGCTACTACCCGAACTGACTATGAAGCTTCCTGGAATTGTCGGGACCGGTTCCACTCCAGAAACAGTGATGGCGACAGCATTGGAAAAGCTAGAAGCGTTCGCAGCCGCATCGATGGCTTTCACAGTGAATGTATGGCTTCCGATGGAAAGACCAGTGACGGAGTAAGCCAGAGAGGTTGTGGTGCCCTTCTGGGTGGCGCCTTCGAATACCTGGTAGCCGGTGACGGCGACGTTATCCGTAGAAGCACCCCAAGACAGGTTGACTGTGGTACCACTTAAAGTGGCGGCGAGGCTTGAAGGAGCACTGGGGGCGGTGGTGTCGGCAACACTCACACTCGCTGAATTGCTCGCTAAGGACAGATTGCTTGCCGCATCGATCGCTTTCACAGTGAATGTGTGGCTTCCGATGGAAAGACCGGTGACGGAGTAAGCCAGAGAGGTTGTGGTGCCCTTCTGGGTGGCGCCTTCGAATACCTGGTAGCCGGTGACGGCGATGTTGTCTGTCGAAGCCAGCCAA
>JANNFA010000259.1:0-9461 GCA_031379345.1 Candidatus Omnitrophota bacterium
TGCCGCGGTCGCCGCAAAGTTTAGGCGAATTTAAATTCTATTTCTTTCGTTTCTTGGGGCCCGAGCGTGATCGTCTGCGTTTGGGCCCCAAGTTTTTCATGCCACGCTTCGATCGTATAGGTCCCCGCAGGAAGGTCTTTTAATTCAAACGAGCCGTCCGCGCCGGTCACCTGAAAATAGGGGTGCGCCAGCACGCCGATATAGCCCTGCATCCACGGATGTACGTCGCACTTCAAGGGCACCATCACTTCCGGCGCATCGAATTTCTTCGTCTGCTTCATGCCGACAAGCGGTAATCCCAGGTTGAACGCCTTCCCGACTTTCGGATAGGCGTGGATATTATGAAGTGTGGGATCCTGATTTAAAAAAATAACGCTCTGCCCGACCCTCATACCCGTCACATGCGGGACGTACATGCAAGTCTTGTTCTCGACCGTCACAGGCGTGGAGGGCGCCGCAAAAGAATAGTTTTCCAAACCCTGTTTCACGTAGACAAAAACATTCTGCAAGAGGCCGTCCTTCGTGACGAGTTCTTCCGAGGCGATGGTCCCGCCCGCATGCAGCGCCGCGCATTCCGGATTCCCCTTCACCGACATCTGTTTCGGTTCGGGCGCAGTGCCCTCAAACAATATTTTTCCTTTCAAAACACCCACAGTCGCCATGTCTACAGTCCGACCGGCTGCAGCGGGTTTGATTTCAGAAGAAGTGGGCGCCTGAATTTCTACGCTCGCCTCTTTGGCCGTGCATCCGGCAAGAAAAACAATCGTGAATAGAAAGAATATTTTTCTCATGCGCAACATTATGCATTATTTAAGCGTATTGGTCTACTGGGCCTTGTCGGCGGAAAATATGACAGGTCAACACCGATGGACATTTTGCCATAGCTTGATTTGCTATTATGACCATGGTATAATGACTATAGTCATATAGGAGAATTTATGAATATGCCCGCAGGACTTTTTAAAGCGAGGTGCTTAAGGTTGATGGATGAGGTCGAAAAATATCATCAGGAGATTGTGATCACAAAATTTGGCAAGCCTGTGGCCAAACTCGTTCCTATTGAGAGTTCTGAAGTTACTTCTCCCTTTGGATCCATGAGAGGCACGATTAAAATATCAGGGGATATTGTCAAAGGTACGGGCGAAATTTGGCATGCCGATGAGTAAAGCTCCGGAGATCTTGCTGCTAGATACCCACATATGGATCTGGTATGCCACGGGAGTCGAAAAAGCCATTTCTCAAAAATTACGCGCGTTAATCGCTAAACAAAGCGCGCACTCGGCTGTCTATATCTCGTCCATATCTCTTTGGGAAATAGGAATGCTGGCATTAAAAAATCGTATTACTTTTGAGATGCCTCTAAAAAAATGGGTTTATCAGGCTTTGGCGGGCACGCGTGTCAAGGTTGAAAACGTTTCGGGCGAAGTTGCTCTTGAAAGCGCTCTATTGCAGGATGATTTTCACGGAGACCCCGCCGATAGGATATTATTGGCTACTTCAAAAAGTATCGGCGCCACTCTCATGACGCGTGACAAAGAAATTCTCGCCTACGCGAATAAGCACGATTTTAACGCGCTAAATATTTAAATAGACGCCACACGCCCATCTACTCGAATTTCATTCAACTTTGAGGGTTAAGATGAGATCGCCGGGGTGGTCGCAGGTCGAGCACGTATTCCCCTGGCCGGCCAAACGCAGTTTTTTTCCGGAAGTGACTCCTGCGGGAATTTTTACGGTAATGGTCTGACCATCTTTGACGAAACGCATCTCGCCGCCGGTCTTCGCCTTCGCTTTTGGAACCTTTAGCGTGGCCGCGGCATCGGAGGAGATTTTATGGCCTTGGGGGGCGTCTTCATACTCCTCTTCTTGCTGGGGCATGCCACCGCCAAAGAGCCCCTCAAAAATCCCCATTCCCCCGCCCCGGACCGGACCGCCTCTGGCAGAAAAACCGCGGAGGAGTTCTTCGAAATCAAAACCCTGCGCCCCTTGAAATCCCTGCGTGCCACTGGGGCCCTGTCTGAAACCGGATTTTTTAAACGCGTCGTAATCCCGGCGCTTCTTCTCGTCGGACAGGACATAGTACGCCTCGGAGAGTTCTTTGAACTTCTCCTCCGCGGGCTTGTTGCCCGGGTTGGCATCAGGATGGTATTTCTTGGCAAGCGTCCGGTAGATTTTTTTTATCTCGTCCGCGGACGCGCCTTCAGAAACGCCTAGGACCTTGTAGTAGTCTTTTTGAGACATTGCACTTTGTCGAGACCGCCGTAACGGGAGTGCCAGGGCTTCGCGCCCTTAGCCAATGTGGCATTCAACGCTTGGATGTTCTTCACACCGCGGTCGAGCATCCATGCCTCGAGAGCCTTGCCGCCCTCTTTCGCGTAGACGGGAATGCCGTCCTTCCAAGTCGCGCGGCCGCAGAGCACGCCCGCAAAATCCACACCCGCCTCGATGGCAAGCTCCAGGTTCTCGCGGAAGATCTCGTCGGAAACGCCAGCCGAGAGGTAGATGAAGGGCAGGTTCGTGCATTTATCCTGGCGCTTGAAGATGGCCTTCGCCTGTTCCCAGTCGTAGGCCTGCTGGCTGCCATTGTAGGCCTTGGACCCTTTGAGGTATTTTACGTCGATGGGGATCTCGACCTTGAGCACGTCGACCTGGTACTTGGGTTTCGAAAATTCCTCCATAGATTTAATGACGATCTCAGGTTTGAGTTTTGCATAATCGAGTGAGTCGGTCGTATTCGATTTGGGGTCGTATCCGACAAACTCCAAAAAGAACGCGATATCCTCTTCGGCGCATTCTTTTCCGATGCGCTCCATGATCTCCTGCTTCTTGGCGTTCACTTCAGGCCGGTCGTAGGGAGTGTAGTAAAGAAGCACTTTGACGCAGTCAGCCCCTTCCTGGCGAAGGCGCTTGGCGGAATAGCCATCGAGGAAATCCGGAATACGGCCATCCATCGTCGCATCGTAGCCCGTCTTCTCATAAGCAAGGAGAAGGCCCGCATTCTTGGAGCGCGCCTTGGAAGCCGGCAGACCGAACTCAGGATCAAGCAGGATAGCGCTGGCATACGGCGTGAGGACCTTTGTGACGATCGTCTTGAATTCTTCCATCATTGCGCGCGTCACTTGATTATCCGGAACACCCTTGGCCTTGGCAATGGATTTCTGGAGAGATCCGCGCTGGTCCATTGCGGCCGCTGTGATAACGCCTTTTTCATTGGATACATTCTTAAAACTTTTAAGCTTGCCTTCCGAGATCGTGATCATTTCATGCTCCCGTGTTTGTTGGTTTAACCATTTCCTTCAGCGCTTCCGACTCATTTTTATAGATAGCGATCAGTGTCTCCACCTTCAGCACCTGAAACATGCTCCGCACCGCATTGCTTAAATTGATTGCACCTAATCGGAAGTTGCCCGACTTGAGAATGGACACTTCCTGGATGATTTCGGCGACGGCGGCCGTGTCGACGCGCGTGACTTCCCTGAAATCGAGCAGCACATGTTTTTGATGAAAACCGGGGCGCTTCGCCACCCACTTGCGGAATTTCTCGAGCTCGGCGACCGTCTGCTGGGTGATCGATCCGCGCAAACGAACAATGCGCAGCGAGGGGTAATCTTCGATTCCGGAGATAGAAAGCGGAGCTTCTTTATCTGAAAACATGTCCCAGAGTATAGCTGATTAGACGCTGAAGCGGAAATGCAAAACATCTCCGTCTTGTACGATGTACTCTTTCCCTTCCAAACGGAAACGACCCTGCTCTTTAGCCCCCTGCTCGCCACGAAACTTAAGAAAATCCCCGTAGGAAATGACTTCGGCGCGGATGAAGCCTTTTTCAAAATCGGAATGGATCTGGCCCGCCGCTTGCGGGGCTGTCGAACCGCGCGCCACGGTCCAAGCGCGATTTTCCGTCTCGCCCACCGTAAAAAAAGTGATCAAGTTCAGCGTCTTATACCCTTCGCGGGCGAGCTGGTCCAAACCGGATTCCTCGAGTCCCATCGCCTTCAGGAATTCCTCTCGTTCGGCCGGTTCCAGCTTTGATATTTCTTCTTCCACCTTCCCGCTTATCTTGATGACCGAGGCGCCTTCTTTTTTCGCCCACTCGCGCACTTTCAGAACATGCGCAGAATCAGATTTTCCAAGTTCACCCTCTGCCACGTTCGCGGCGAAAAGCACCGGCTTAGCCGTCACAAAATTCACTTCCTTTAACGAAACCTTTTCTTCAACGGTAAGCTTCACGGTTCGCGCCGGCTCCCCCGCGTTGAATGCCTTCTCGAACCGTTCCAAGAGACCCATCACCTGCTGGGCTTTCTTGTCACCCGCGCGCACGGCTTTTTCAAGACGGTTCTTGTGTTTGGCGAGGGCGTCCATGTCTCTTAAGATGAGTTCTGTGCGGATGATATCCATGTCACGCTCGGGATCGACGCTGCCCGATACATGAATGATGTCCTTGTCCTCGAAACAGCGCACGACCTCGATGATAGCGTCGACTTCGGCGATATGACTCAAAAACTGATTCCCCAAACCCTCTCCCGCGCTCGCCCCCTTGACGATGCCGGCGATATCGACGATCTCGACCGTGGTGGGTACCAATTTTTTGGTCGGCACGATCTCAGTGAGAACATCCAGCCGCTTGTCCGGCACCGCGATTACGCCAACATTCGGGTCGATTGTCGCGAAAGGGTAATTTGCGGCCAGCGCCTGCCCGCGTGTGAGAGCGTTGAAAATGGTGGATTTGCCGACATTCGGCAGTCCTACAATACCGCAATTAAACCCCAATACGAGCCTCCTTGGCAGGTTTCACTTGTTTTTCAAACACATCCTGGCCGGTGCCTCGGCCGGGAACATTACTTTTAGCTTTCGCGAGGATCTTCACGAAACCCGGCTCAAGCGGCGACTTTAAAAAAGGCTGTGCGAGCTCAAGGGCGCGATACGCGAATTTCATCACCTGCACGGGCTCGATACCCGAGATGTCATCAAAGAACCACCCGCAACTGGTGTACATGAAAAGCGAGAACTTTTGCGCCTCTAAAAGGTTCCAAACAGCCTGCTGCTCATCGGGTTTCAAACTACGGCGCGCATTCTTGGAAAAAAAGCGCTTGCGCTTCTCTTCGCGGGGGTCAAGCATCACTTGGATATATTCATTGCGGGCCTGCCATGGATCTTTTAGGAGCTCTCCGCCGCGACGTTCAAACACCTCATCCACCGATGTCTGCAGCCAGTCGAATGCTTCACGCAAAGGGGTACGCCATTTCTGGTTCCAGCCTTCTTCATGGTTCAGCCGGCAGCCGCAATCTTCGCGCCAACGGCCGACACCATGCGCGCAGCTCCAGGACGTGTTCTCGCGTATATCCACCTCCCATTGCGACCCGTACTCCGCAAGAAAGGCCGCATAGTTGGTGACCTTGGCGAGTCGATGGTCGCGGATTTTTTTCAGACCATAGGCGACCGCCATCTCCCCGAAACGGTGATGGTGACCGAATGTTTCACCATCGACTCCCGACGATACCAGCTGGGGGCCGTCACCGCGGCCAAAAGAGTTCATAAACTGGTGCGCAAGGTGATCGCCGTTATTTAGAAGACCTTGGAATGCGATCGCGCGTGAGATAGGAGCATCATAAAAGAAAAGGTGGAACTGCCGGCCATTGTCGAGCCAGATGCGGTAAGCCCGGCGCGGATCGATGCCCTCGTGGTGCAAAGGTGCCCAGCGCGAGGCGAATCCGATCTTGCGCACTCGGTTCGCTTGATGCGGCGCAAGGACCGTATACAAAATTCCGTTGTCGGCCATAAGACGAAGGCTCTCGCGGTCGACCGCCGCTTCGGAAAGCCACATCCCTTCGGGTTTGCGCCCATAATGATGTTCGAAATCGGCAATACCCCAAAGAATCTGGGTGATCTTGTCGCGCCGCTTGGCCAGCGGAAGAATGATGTGGTTGTACACCTGCGCCATCGCATTCCCGTGCCCGTCGTTGGCGGCCACGCTGCGTTTATCCGCTTCAAGGATGGATTGGTAGGTGACAGGGCTATGCTTCTGGAGCCAGGAAAGCAGGGTCGGGCCGATGTCAAAACTAATGGAGTCGTAATTATTCACAAAACCTGTCGTATCGCCTTTCGCATTGAAAAGCGGTGCGCGCGTATTGGCCTCGTAGCACTCCTTGGAGATACGTTCATTCCAATCATGGAACGGGGCGGCCGAAGACTCCTCGTCTACTTCGCCCGTCCAAGGATTCTCACGTGGAGGCTGATAGAAATGACCGTGCAAACAGACAAATTTTTTCATCGCGGTATTTTAACATAACGGCGGGGCCTGTCGAGGCATTGCTCGAACAAGCGGACTCGTCTTCTCCGGAGGGAGCGGGTGCCCCCGCGCCCGGCCCGGAGGAGAAGACGAGGACGCGCGGCCGATTATTTCTGCGTTCGTGCGGCCTTGAGCACTTGGCCGATCTTCGCGGATTGAAGTTGGATGTGGCAATACCCGAGGGGATTTTTCTTAAGATATTTCTGATGGTATTCTTCGGCGGCATAAAACTCAGAAGCAGGTGAGACCTCGGTCACGATACCCTCGCGAAAAAGTTTTGCCTTGTTGAGCGCAGTCAAAGCCCGTTCAGACGCTTTTTTCTGTTCGGGAGAATGATAGAAAATAGCCGAACGATACTGCGTGCCAATATCATTGCCTTGACGGTCGGGAGTGGTGGGGTCGTGGTGGCGGAAAAAAAATTCTAGCAGATCGTCGTAACTGATCTTTAAAGAGTCGAACGTAATCTCGATCGCTTCGGCGTGACCCGTCCGGCCTGTGCATAGCTGCTCATAGGTGGGATTTTTTGTGGTGCCGCCCGTGTATCCGACACGCGTTGAACTTACGCCCGGTAAAGCGGAGAATATTTTTTCAACCCCCCAGAAACATCCGGCCGCGAATGTGGCCTTTTCGGTGCTGCCCGCCCAAGCCCCACCGGTGGTCAAACAAAAAATTGCCGTGAACGCGAATGCGTTCCGGAGATTCAATGGCGGCCTTTTGGACGGCCTATTGGTTTTCGAGGAGCCCCACCCTTGCCTTTTTTGCCATCGTCATCGTCATCGTCTTCATCTTCGTCGTCATCGTCTTCGTCCTCTTCAATATCCTCGTCGTCGGAATCCTCAGGCTCATCCCCCTCCTCTTCCTCGGAGTCCTCGTCCTTCTCGAGTTCGTCCTCTTCGTCTTCAAGCGGCTCGCCGCAATGATCGCAGACACCCGCATGGATCATTGCTTTATCCAGCTCTTCATCGCAATTAGGACAATTTTTCATGTCGATTTTTTTATCATGAATCTGCTGGTCTTGTCAACTTCTAGTCCGCACCCCTCTGTATTTTCAATACATTGACTGCCATAAATAGGAGGTATATACTTGGATGTTCATCGCGGGGTAGAGCAGCCTGGTAGCTCGTCGGGCTCATAACCCGAAGGTCGTTGGTTCAAATCCAACCCCCGCTACCAAAATAAAATAGGCCGTCCAAAAGACGGTCTATTTTATTTTCCCCCTTCTTTCTAGACGATGAAGCCCAAATTGGGGGCACATTCTGGCTTTTAGTAAGTTATGTAAAACAGTGTATTTCTATTTAATTATTACAATTATTTACATATATAATTAAATTATTATTAAAATTACTTATAGATATGCTTATTCTTACATACCCTTGCTAACGTTATTATTTCGTCCATACTTTAAATAGCGGGATGAATCAGCGAGGCAGTCACAATGATAGAGAAAAGAAAATTTACTAGATTCGCGCTTGGGGCCGAAATCCGCTGGAAAAGAATGGTTCGTGATTTGGATGCGTCTGATTCGTTTTGGAGCCGCGCAAGGGACATCTCTGCCGGGGGCCTCTGCCTCGAGATGGACCCGTCGATTGCCACAGGGGACACGCTGATGCTAGAGATCAAGTTGCTTGGCGACCGGACTATCTATTCAAAAGGAAGAGTGGCATGGATGAACCCGTTGACCCAGATCAAAGGTTGGACTATTTCGAGTTGCGAGGGGGGGGTTGAATTATTAAATTTGACCGATTCGGACAGAGCAGAGATAGACGAGTTCGCGTCACGTTCCTTCCAGAGCTAGAATCACGAAATCTAGAGCTTAGAATGCGTTAGGGTTAATGCCTCTAGCGATCACGCCCTCCGCTACCAGGTCTCGCATTGAAGAAGCCAGGGAATGCATGCCCATCGTATAACCTGTTTCAATAATACCGGCGATTTGGTTGAATTGTCCCAAGCCGATCATGTTCGCGACGGCAGGCGTATTGATCAAAAGCTCGGTGGCGATCACCGTCTTTCCGTTTAGACCGGGCAGCAAAACCTGGAATAACACACCCTTCAAACAAGAAGCCAGTCGCTTGGAGATCCCGCCGATACTGTCCGCCGGAAATGAGCCAATTATTTTTTCAATCGCCTGAACGGTATTGCCAGCATGAACCGTAGAGAATACCAAATGGCCCGTTTCCGCCGCATTGATCGCGGTTTGTAGCGACTCCAGGTCTAAAAGCTCTGACACCACGATGACATCCGGATTTTGCCGCAGAGAGGCCTTGAGCGCTGCGGCGTAAGACAAGGTATCGCGTCCAACCTCGCGTTGTTTGACGATGCCCTTTTTATTGGCAAACAAAAACTCGATCGGATCCTCGATTGTGACAATCACTTTGGAAAGGTTGGCGTTGACGAACTCGATCATGGATGACAGTGTCGTTGTTTTTCCCGAGCCGGCACGACCCGCAATCAGAACTAACCCAGATCGTTCGCGACAAAGGAGTTCTAGAGAAGCTGCGGGTAGTCTCAACTCGTCAAAATTTTTGAACATCGCCGAAACGTTGCGGACGGCTGCTTCCATATGCTCTCTTTGCCAATGCAGGTTGACGCGAAAGCGTTCATTCTCGTTTAGGGAAAAAGCAAAATCCAGTTCAAGGTTTTTTTCAAACGACTTACGACGGCTCTCGTTGATGAGCGGGAAAAACATGGCTTTTACCTGGCCGTCCTCGATCGCTGATTGCTCTAACTGGCTTAGCTCACCATTGATGCGGAGAACAGGAGGCAGACCAACGATCAAATGCATATCCGAGGAACCCACGCGAAGCATTTCATCCAAGAGAGCGCGTAAATTGATCTTGCTGAGCGCCGACGTCAAAAAGACCTTGTCTTTTGCATCGATCTTTTTGTAGGTGGCGCCGGTACGGAAGCACTTCATCGAAAGATCGGTTTCGACGCGGACAATGCCTAAAACACAGGGTATGGGTTTGGCTCGTCCGGGCACGTGGACGAGCACCTCGATCTCGGTGCCCAACGGAAGCAGATCTTTCAACTCAAAAGACATGCCCGTATCGCTGATGTCCGCGTCGAAACCGATCTTTCGATGAAGTGCTTCCGTACCGGCGCCACCTACAAAAAGATCGATGCAAAAGACAAGGTCTTTTTGACGTCGGCGCTCAGCAAGATCAATTTACGC